>JAACDS010000435.1 GCA_009936895.1 Pseudomonadota bacterium | reverse complement strand
GTGCTGCTGGTGCAAATGCTCAACATGCTGGAAGCCCATGACCTGTCGGCCATGGGTTATGGCAGCGCTCAAGCCATTCACACCATCATTGAAGCAGAACGCCGTGCTTACGCAGACCGAGCCCAGCACTTAGGCGACATGGATTTTTATCCGGTACCGATCGCACAATTGACAGATAAGAAATACGCCAAGGCACGCTTCGCTGATTTTGATTCCGCTAAGGCGGGCTTTAGCGAATACGTTGAGGCGGGCCAGTTACCCTTCGAGAGTATGGAAACCACCCACGCTTCAGTGATGGATGCAAAGGGCAATGCGGTCGCCTATACCACCACCCTGAACTTGTCCTATGGCAGCAAGATCGTTGTTGCGGGTGCGGGCTTTTTGTTGAATAACGAAATGGACGACTTTTCTGTGAAAGAAAACGTTGCCAATTACTACGGTGTGATTGGACGTGAAGCGAACAGTATCGAGGCCGGACAGCGTATGCTCAGTTCCATGACGCCGACCATCGTCGTGAAAGACGGCGCACCAATGCTGGTAACGGGCTCGCCGGGTGGCAGCACGATTATCACCACCACCATGCAGGTGATTTTGAACGTAATCGATCATCAAATGAGCCTGTCCGACGCGGTTTCCAGTCCGCGTTTTCATCATCAGTGGCTGCCAGATCGAGTACTCGTGGAGCCCTTCGCATTATCGCCGGATACTCGTGTCGTACTGGAAAGCATGGGTCACGGGCAGCTGCTGGATCTTGGAACACGTTTTTCGCTAGGCGACGCGAATTCTGTCCTGCGTAATGAGCGCGGCTACGAGGGCATGGCAGACCCGCGCAATGCCGGCACTGCCGTCGGCGTGGCGAAACCGTCCGGTGAGTAGATGGGGCGAGGTGAGTCGGTGAGGGGTTTTCTTTGAGCGAACCGATGACGCTACGAGACAAGCTTAGAATCATTATCTTTGAGGCCGACACCAAGGCTGGGCGGGGCTTTGATGTCACGCTGATCGGCATGATTTTGCTCAGCGTGCTGACGGTGATGCTGGACTCGGTACCTCAGATCAACGCCCGGTATGGGCAGCAGCTTTACTATGCAGAGTGGTTTTTTACTGTGCTGTTCACGGTGGAATACGCGGTGCGCCTGTGGTGTATCGAGCACTCGTGGGGTTACGCCAAGAGCTTCTATGGGGTGGTGGACTTACTGAGTGTGCTGCCAACCTATCTCAGTCTGTGGTTCCCGGGGGCCCAATTCTTTTTGGCCGTGCGCATTTTGCGTGTGTTGCGTGTGTTTCGTGTCCTGCGCATGGTGCGCTACGTGGGTGAGGCGGAACTGATTGCCCAAGCATTGGCGGCCAGCCGACGCAAGATCATCGTTTTTGTGGCCTCGGTGCTGGCGCTGATGGTGATTTTTGGCGCGCTGATGTACGTGGTAGAGGGCGGTACCAACCCAGCCTTTGCCAGCATTCCGCACAGTATTTACTGGGCAGTGACCACTATGACGACGGTTGGTTATGGCGACATTACGCCGACTACGCCCCTTGGGCAGTCGCTGGCATCCTTCATCATGATCATGGGTTACGGCATTATCGCTGTGCCAACGGGTATTGTTACTCTTGAACTGAATGAGGCGAATCGTCGCCAAGCCAACACCCGAACCTGCTCCGACTGCTCGGCTGAAGGTCACTCTCGTGAGGCGAGCTATTGTTGGCGGTGTGGCGCGCCGCTCTATCAGCGATCAAGAGATCGTCAGCCCGAAAGCGGTACCAAAGACGAACGCGCCTAGCGGGCTGTTACGGGTCCGACTTTTAACAGATGGGCGTCGATACGATGGGTGACGCTGAATTCGGGTTCGGCAATTTCTCGCAAGAGGTGCTCGTGTTCTGCATCAAAAGCCGCCACCTGATCGGCGTTCAACGTTGCGCCGATGCCTCTTGAGGCCCGAATTCGTCCCATCCAAGCCTCGCGAGTGAAGTGAATCGCCTCGTCGTAATAGAAGTAACCGCAGTAGTGCATTTGCCGAGATAGGCCCGGATAGTTGGGCCGGGTAAGCCCCGTGTAGTTTGCGCCTTGCCAGTCGGGGTTGTGCTGAAGATTCAGTTGTTCACTGGCAGCCGCGATAGACCCGGCGACAGGAAGCCAGGAAAAATGTGAGATCACTAAGACACCGTCGGGTTTGAGCCAACGGCTTAGATTTTCCATCATTTGCTGGGGGTTAAAGTACAAAAAACACTGATTGGCGGTGACCACATCTAGGCTGTGAGCGGGCGCGTGGGTGGCTTCGGCTGATGCAACCTGAAAATCAACCCGCACTTTGTCTGATTTGGCGAGCGCGGCCGCCATGCGTATCTGCTCCGCTGAGATGTCACTGGCTATGACATGGCACCCTTGTTTCGCCATTTGTCGTGCAATGACTCCGGTACCCGTGCCCAAATCCAGTAACTGTTGGCTCGTTAGGCCGATGTCCAGCGCCTTCAAGCGCCGGTAGAAGCTGGGTGGCGGGCCAGGGCGGTGTCTGGCGTAATCCGTAGAGGTTTTTCCCCAATCGATTCGCTCGTCCTGTTCGCTGGTGAGTTCGTACATACATCGTGCTCCGTTCTAGCATCAATTGCCTGATGCTAGAGGTCGCTGGCGTGGGGCGCGTGTTGGAGCGATGAATGGTCTAAAAGGAAGGATGAACGGACCGCGATAACCAAGTCTCTACAAGATCTCCCAACTAGCGTAGAATTTGCGCCTCGTTGGCGAGCCTACAATCGTCAGTTTCCATCGAATCTAAGGAGTAAAGGTTGTGTTAAAAGCCTATCGTGCCCATGTACAAGAACGTGCTGAGTTGGGAATTCCACCCAAGCCACTGGATCCAGAATGGACAGCTGAGCTGGTTGAGTTACTCAAGTCTCCTCCCGCTGGAGAAGAAGCATTTTTGCTTGATCTGATCGCTAACCGCGTACCGCCGGGTGTCGACGAAGCCGCCTACGTCAAAGCCGGTTTTTTAAGCGCCATTGTGACGGGTGAAGCGAGTTCGCCGCTGATCGATGCGGCAGCGGCAGTGACCTTGCTGGGCAATATGCACGGCGGCTACAACGTCGCGACCT
>JAACDS010000101.1 GCA_009936895.1 Pseudomonadota bacterium | reverse complement strand
CGCGTTTTGCCGAGTCTGCGTGACGAAGACGCAGGCATGCAAACCTTGCCATGGATTGCAGATTTTCCTGCAGGTTACATGCAGCGGGTCATGCACTTGTGCCCCAAGCAGGGCACTGGGCCATGGCGAAACACTCAGGACTTTTCTCTCGACAAAAAGACGTTGCGCAACGAGCCCGTGGCCAATAGTGCACTGATCTTTTCTGCCAGTAGCGACGACCTCGTTGAGACTGAAGCGGTTATGCCCGCTCAATCGGCCGGTTAAGAGGTAGTCGCCACGCAAAGGCGGCGTTGCTCCTGCATTGGCCGCCAAGTTCTGCTTCTCAATCGCCCTGTTGCGACATTCGGCGAATTTTCACGGCATCACCGCTGAGGCTGCGCAGCCGAAAGGAAACCATCAAGGCAACCACGGCTAGGCCCGCAGTGATACCGAGCCAGTAGCCGTATACACCAAGTGCCTGCCCGGTGAAAAAGCCCGTGGCCAACAAATAACCCATGGGCAGGGCCAGTACCCAGTAGCCTACCAAGCTGAACACCATGGGCATGGTCGTATCCTTATAGCCTCGCAGGGAACCAATCATCACCGCTTGAGTATCGTCTACCAGCTGATAGACCGCGATGAGCACCAACAACGCGGCGGCGAGTTCGATCACGTCCACGTCGGTGGTATAAATCTGGACGAGCGACCAACGTAAGACGATAAGTAATAAGCTGACGACCAAGGCATAGCCAATGGCAAATTTGAGTACAGCACCTGCAGTGACTCGGGCGGCGAGCAAATCGTTGCTGCCGACCAAAAATCCCACACGAATTCCCGCAGCCGCGCCCATACCCATGGGAATAACATAGGTCAGCCAGTTTAGGTTACCGGCAATGCTGTGCGCTGCCATGGGAATCACGCCAAGCGCTGCAATCAAAAAGCTGACAACGGCAAACATTGCCATTTCCAAAAAGATGGCGATGCCAATTGGGATGCCGAGTTTCAGTATGGCTTTCATCAGCTCGAGGTTGGGCCAGCTGAAATTGGCGAAAATGTTGGTGGCCTGAAAGTAACGCAGTCGAACAACGATCATCATCAGACCAAACTCGACCCAAAAAACGATGGCTGTCGCCCAGCCGCAGCCGACCCCGCCCAGTTCCGGGGCACCCCAGTTGCCGTAAACGAAGGCGTAATTCAGTAAAGCGTTTAGGGGCAGCACGCTGCCTGCAATCAGCATAGGCGGTCGAGTCACCCCCAGCCCTTCGGAAGTGTGGCGCAGTGCCACATAAAGAATGATGGGCGGGATGCCCCAGCTCACCGCGCGCAGATACGCGCTGGCTATGCGGGCGACCTCGGGGTCTATGTCGACGAGTCCAAAGAGAATTTCCGCGTTCAGCAAAATGGAGACGAGCAGGGTGCTGCTGACCAAACACAGCCACAGCCCTTGTCGTATGTGTTTGCCAATTTCTTGGGTACGGCCAGCGCCACGTAGTTGCGACGTAATGGGCGATAAGGCCATGGTGATGCCGGTGAGTAGCATGAAGCTTGGCCACAGTACGTTTCCCGCAAGAGATACGCCGGCGAGGTCTACTGCGGAATATCGGCCCGCCATGACCGTATCGACAAAGCCGGTGCCCATGATGAACAGCTGAGTCAAAATCATCGGCCAGCCGAGAATCAGCACAGGTGAGATGGCTTCTCGAAAGGTCGGTCGGGTGCCTGACAGCGAGGCGTCAGTTGCGTTAGTTCGGGGGGTCTCCATGGCGCGGGAGAATGACAGTTTACGCGTGAAAGGGAAGTGTTCGCGAAGGCGAGAGACGGGGAAAGGAGAAGCAGTTGGCTCTATGACCGGCCTGCTTGCCTGAGTGTTCAGGCAAGCATTGGCCGAACGGTGACAAAAGTTTACTCAGGCAAGCCCAAAACGCGCTTGGCGATAATGTTGGCTTGGATTTCGTTGCTGCCGCCGTAAATCGTAGTCGCCTTGGTGTGCAGCCATTCTTCCACCGTGGTCAGCTCAAAGTCACTGAAGCCGTCACCTTGGGCGCCGAGCCCTTGGAAGCCCATCAGCTCGCGCTTCAATTCTGCGCCGTCCTGCTGCAGTGCTGCGCCGTAGAGTTTGAAGATGGAGGTAGCTGCGCCGGGGGTACCAGACTTGTTCTCTGCGTTTGCCCGCTGGGCGGTGAGACGAAAAGACGCTCGATTCATATTCAGCGTCGTAACCTTCTCTCGTATCGCGGGATCGCTGATACGCCCCGACTTCTCGCCCACGTACTGCTTGGCGATTTCTGGCAGGCTTGTGCCTGCTTCCGAGGGTCGCGCGCCACCAGAGAGGCCGCCGATACCCGAGCGTTCAAACTGCAGCAACCGTTTACCGACCGTCCAGCCTCGGTTCAGGTCGCCCACCAAATCGTCTTTAGACGCCACGGCGTTATCCAAAAACGTTTCGCAGAAAGGCGAGGAACCGGAAATCAGTCGAATGGGCTTAACGGTGACGCCGGGCTGATCCATGGGCAGAAGAACGAAGCTGATGCCATCGTGCTTGGGAGCGTCGAAGTCGGTGCGCACGAGGGCAAACATCCAGTCCGCGGTGTAGGCTCCCGAGGTCCAAATCTTTTGACCGCTCAGCAAGTAATGATCACCTTGATCTTCCGCACGGGTATTCAGCGCGGCCAGATCAGAACCGGCATTGGGTTCGGAATATCCCTGACACCACTGCAGTTCGCCGCGGATGATCTTGGGCATGTGACGCTCTTTTTGTGCCTGAGTGCCGTATTCCAATAGGGTCGGCCCAATCATGGTCATGCCCATGCCGGTTAACGGCGTTCGAGCGTTGGCCTTACCCATCTCTTCATAAAAGACTTTTGCCAAATCCGCAGACAGACCGCCGCCGCCAAATTCCGTAGGCCATGTGGGTGCGGTAAACCCTTTTTCGGAACAGCGCTCAAGCCATAGAGCCACATCGGGTTCCAGTTCGATTTTGGTGCTGCCGTTGGCCATTTGGCCAGGGCCTTTTGCGCCCGCTGGGCAGTTCTCTGCAATCCACGCACTGACATCACTTCGAAATTCGGATACTTCGCTCATTCCAATCCCCAAAAATTTTGCTTGCGTGAAGGTTACTCGGTATAGACTGTGGAACTCAACACACGGTTGTTAACCCATAACTGGGGAGGGTGATGTGGCTTCGCTTCCGGCATACCAGCTTGAAAATTTAGAGGGGGACAACGTATCGAGTCCCGAAGCAGAACGGGCACTCGTTTGCTTCATTAAAGAAGACTGTCCGACCTGCAAGGAAGTGATGCCTGTATTGGCCGCTTTCTATAAACAGTACGCTGGCAGCATGCCGGTCCACGTCATCGGTCAAAACCAAGCAGGCAACAGGATACTTGCCGAACAGTTTAGTCCGGAATTTTCCATCTTGGATGACAGCTCGCTCGCGGTCTCCTTCGGAGCCGATATTGAAATCGTGCCCACGTTGCTGATGCTGGATGCCACAGGCGCCGAAACGTCGCGCTTGGTGGGCTTTGTGAAAGACGAGTGGCAGTCACTGGCGGCGGAACTCAACGCCGATGAGGGCTTGGCTGATCTGGCACTGGACTGGACAGCACTGCCCGATTGGCGTCCGGGCTGTGGTTCGCTATCCGTTGACCCGGCCAACGAACCGAGACTTCGGGCCTTGGCCGAGGGCAGTCCCATTCGCGCCCGCCGTATCGAGGTTGGCAGCCAAGACGACGAAGTCGAGTTCATGTTTGATCAAGCATTGACCGACGGCCTGCCAGTCATTCCACCAACGCCTCAAAGAGTGCTACGCAGGTTGCAGGGCACAAGTCTCGACCCGCAGAAGGTCATCGCCACCATGCCGCCGAACATGGCGAAGGTCACCGTCGAGAAAGTTGCCATTAATGCTGTCATGGCTGGT
>JAACDS010000002.1 GCA_009936895.1 Pseudomonadota bacterium | reverse complement strand
GAGGTCGATGAAGGCTCAAACTTCAGCGGATCTGTCTACTGATTCAACCTCAAACTCAAATTCTACTTTCGGGCCCAGCACACCCTCGGGCAAATAGGTTTGTTCAGCGAAGTAGATCTCCTTGCGACCCATGCGGACGACGGTGCTGGCTCGGGTGCCGTAATGCCCGTCGCTGATAAAACACGACGCTAAGTGTCGCTCTTTCTCTATAGGCACACCGCGAGTGGGTAAGCGGTCATCCGCAGGTTTTTTCTGATCATTGAGCAGCTCGATCAGCTGATGATTCGTGTGATTGCCGTCGGCGAGGGTGCCGAGCCTGTTTGCACCGTCTACGCACTTCGGCCATGTTGCCCCCAGTTCGGCATTGCTCAAACCGTAGTCACCGGCGGGCAACAAGCGGCTGCGAGGTTGATCTGGCTGAGATACGTTGGTGGTGTGCAGCAGATGCCGGCCGTCAAATAGCAGCAGATTAAATCCTGCGTATTGATCGCCCTTGATGCTCAGGGCGTAGTCTTTCACCGACAGCGCGCCAGTCAAAAAACCGTGCACCAATTCACCGCGAGATTTGGGGAAGGGGGTGAGATCGCTTTGAGCGAAATTGGTCAGCGCCGCAAAACGACCATGGCGTGAACAGCCCAGCCATGTACCGCCGGCCACGAGGTCTTTTCCCGCCAATATGTGAGGTTCGTCATCCCAAAACTGCGCGCCGGCACTGGCGCGCTCGTGAAACTCATCGCGATTTGCGGCGACTAAAAGCGGCTCTTCTGACTGGGGGCGAAAGCGGAATAAAATTAAGCACATATTGCGAATTGGCTGGTAAAGAAGACAGCGAGTGTATCAGGACTTTGGGTTATTCTGCGGCACGAATCCCTTGATAAAGCCTGTCTATGCAATACCCAGTGATCGACCCCATCATCCTCTCACTAGGGCCCATCGCGCTGCGTTGGTACGGACTGATGTATCTGCTCGGGTTTGCTGCGGTATATGTGCTTGGCCAGTGGCGTATCAACAATCGTCCCCAAAATCTGGACGCTCGCTGGGATACGGAACAGCTGTCTGACCTCGTATTTTATGGCGCCATGGGCGCGGTGATCGGTGGACGGGTGGGCTATGTGCTGTTTTACGGGTTTGAGCGTTTTGCCGGGGATCCGCTGTATTTGTTTCGAGTCTGGGAAGGCGGCATGTCCTTCCACGGCGGCTTCTTAGGCGTAATGGTCGCCATGGTGCTGTTTGGTCGCCGCTACGAGAAAGACTTGCTCAGCGTGACGGACTTTCTTGCCCCTCTGTGTCCGATTGGTCTAGGACTGGGTCGGCTGGGGAACTTTATCAACATAGAGCTGCCCGGCCGCGTGACGGAAAGCAGTCTTGGGCTTGTGTTTCCCTGTCAGGCGGTGCGGGACTTAAACCCCATGTGTTTTGGAATTTGGGAAGGTGCAGCCAGACATCCGTCGTCGCTATATCAGGCTGCTACCGAAGGGGCGTTGCTGTTCGCGGTTCTTTGGTGGCTTTCCTTGAAACCGCAACCGAAGGGTTTGCTTTCCGGCGCGTTTTTGCTGGGGTATGGCGTGTGCCGGTTTGTGACGGAATTTCTGCGCTCGCCAGATGCCCACATCGGCTTTGTGCTGCTCGAATTTATCAGTATCGGACAGCTACTCTCGTTACCCATGGTGATCGCTGGAGGGGCTTTGCTTTACTGGTCTCAACGCCGTGCTAGATGAGGCTAAAAGGAGTTGCCGGCTCAATGTGTGGATGGAAGATCTGATCGCTCACCACATGTATCGCTGTTAATATTGGCCTTTGCACAGCAAAGGCAATTACATGCAACAGTACCTCGATCTGATGCGCCACGTTCGAGAAAACGGCACAGTCAAAGCCGATCGAACGGGCACAGGCACGTACAGCGTATTTGGTCATCAAATGCGTTTTGACTTAACCGCCGGATTCCCCTTAGTCACCACGAAAAAAGTCTTCTTGAAAGGCATTATTCACGAGCTTTTGTGGTTCTTGGCGGGCTCGACCAACATCTCGTACTTAACAGAACACAATGTGCACATTTGGGACGAGTGGGCAGACGAGCACGGAGAGCTTGGACCCGTATACGGTTCCCAGTGGCGATCTTGGCCCGGGCCGGATGGCGGCACTATTGACCAAATTGAGGCGTTAGTCGAAGGCATTCGCACGAATCCGGACAGTCGCCGACACATTGTCAGCGCGTGGAATGTGGCCGAGGTGAATCATATGGCGCTGCCGCCATGCCATACCCTTTTCCAGTTTTATGTGGCGGATGGCAAGTTGTCCTGCCAGCTCTATCAGCGAAGTGCGGATATTTTTCTTGGGGTGCCATTCAATATCGCTTCGTATGCACTGCTGACCATGATGATTGCCCAAGTATGCGATCTGGAGTTGGGTGACTTCGTTCACACCATGGGCGACGCACACCTGTACACCAATCATTTGGAGCAGACGGACCTGCAACTCAGTCGTAGCCCATTGCCGCTGCCACAAATGCGTTTGAACCCCGACGTGAAAGATATCTTTGGCTTTGTTTACGAAGATTTTGAGTTGACGGGTTACGAATGCCACGGCGCGATAAAAGCACCCATCGCGGTTTAAGAACGCCATCAGGATTTAATTCATATGCAGCTGTCTCTGATTTGGGCCATGGCCGAAAATCGCGTCATTGGTCGAGATAATTCCCTGCCTTGGCGTTTGCCTAACGACATGCGCCACTTCATGAAGACCACCATGGGTCGGCCGGTGATTATGGGGCGAAAAACATTTGAATCGATGAAGGCTCCGCTACCGGGTCGAACAAATATTGTGCTCACGCAAAATGAACAGTGGCAGAGGGAGGGCGTACAGATAGTACCTACCTTAGAAGAAGCCATCGCCTTGGCCGAAAGTCAGAGCCTGATTGAGGGGGTGGATGAGGTTATGGTGATCGGTGGTGCGCAAATCTACGAACTGGCCCTGCCCTTGGCAGACCGGCTGTACCTTACGACCGTACATGCCAAGCCTCAGGGTGACGTATTCTTCCCGCCCGTCGATCTGAGCGGATGGCAGGTCGTGGAAGAAGAACGCTGCGAAGCCGACGAGCGCCACAGCAGTGCTTATACGTTTCAAACCTTAGAACGAGCGTCGTGACTGGGGCCACAGTCGATGGCATCTGAGATGAAGGCCAATGGCAAACTGGCGCTGTGCGTGAATCCCATGTCTGGCCGGGACGTGCGACGGCTGGCAGCACGCGCCGCTAACATGACGCATGAGGCCAAGCGTGACATCGTGGCTCGGGTTGCTGCCGGTGCTGATGCAGTGGGTATCACTGACATTTATGTGGCTCGTGAGCCCTTTCGTATTGCGGAAGGCGCGTTGGAACTTATGCCTTTGAATGCCAACGTACATATTGTCGACATTCCACTGACCAATACCGCCAAGGACACGACGGCGGCGATGCATCTGTTCAAAGAAGCCGGCTGTCATACCGTCGTATCCTTGGGTGGTGACGGTACCAATCGAGCCTTAGTTCACGCCGACAGCGAGATTGACCTGGTGCCTATTTCCACCGGTACGAACAACGTCTTCCCGGCTCTGATGGAACCAACCTTGGGCGGCATGGTTGCCGGTTTGAATGCGCTGGGTAAAACCACCGGCATGCCAGAGTCGCTTAGGCCGCGAGCCAAGGTGGCGCATCTGCAGACTCCGACTCAGACGGATATTGGCCTGATTGATGTGGTGCTGTTGCGCCGGGATCATGTGGGCAACTTGCTGCCCTTCGACGCGGATCGCTTAGACGCCATGTTGCTCACCCGGGCGGAACCCAATGCTGTTGGTATGTCGCCGATCGGCGGCTTTATCGATCCGGTCTATGCGCACGATGATTATGGGTTGTGGGTTCAGATGGGCCGTGACGGTCGAATCGTGCGTGCGCCCTTATCACCAGGACACTTTCGTGACGTCGCCGTTCGCCGTACGCGACGAACCGAGTTTGGCGAAGTGCTTACGTTCAATGGTCCTGGCGTCATTGCCCTAGACGGCGACCGCGATCACATGTTGCGCGAAGGAGAGACGGCCAGCGTTACCCTGCGCCGTGATGGCCCCCGCATACTCAACGTCGAGGGCATCATGCGCTGGGCAGTGGGAGCGGGTATGATGGCGACCGCCATAACCGCCGAGACCTAGTTGCGGCGTACACGTTATCCGAAGGTAGAACCATGATCGTAAAGCCCCGAATTCGAGGATTTAT
>JAACDS010000001.1 GCA_009936895.1 Pseudomonadota bacterium | reverse complement strand
GCGTGGGTTGCCAGTGTGGCGGCGTTGCTCTGTGCGGGGGCTGCACTGTGGTTGGCCTATGCCGAGCGCTTGCATCCCAATGTGTGGGTTCGCGGCGGTGTTCGTGTGGCCACCCTCGGGTATGCGGTGCCGGGCCTGGTGTTGGCGGTTGCCCTGATGGTACCGCTGACAAATTTGGACAAATGGTTGGCAACATTGCTCAGAGATAATTTTGATGTGCACTGGGGTTTGCTGATTACCGGATCGTCGGCGGCGCTGATACTTGTCTATGTCGCGCGTTTTCTCACCGTGGCCTTTAACAGCACTCAGGCGGGCTTAACTCAGATCCATCCGCAGCTTGACGCTGCCGCGAGAAGCCTTGGCCATGAGCCGGGCGTCGTCCTGCGCCGTGTTCACTTGCCCTTGCTCAGGCCCGCCGTAATCACCGGATTGTTGTTGGTGTTCATTGATGTGATGAAGGAGCTTCCGGCAACCTTGATTTTACGTCCCTTCAATTTTGAAACATTGGCGACATGGATTTATCGCTTCGCTTCCGATGAACGTTTAGCTCAAGCATCCACCGCTGCCTTAGTCATCGTTTTAATGAGCTTGATTCCCACGATGCTGCTTTCTCGTCTGCGCTAGCGGGCGACGCGCGAAAGATTATACCCGTCAGTTTGTGGTGTTCTTGTTGGCGATCTCGTACCATCGGCTCGACAAAAAAAAGAGTGCGACGTGATCACCGGCCAATACTCATCGACTCTCCAACCTGATGGAGCTTTGCACTACTTGGTGGGTGCCGGCTTTGCACTGCACAGTCCGATTCTTGCTGAATTGGGTGTGCAGGGAGACGTCAACGGGGTTCGTATTGAACGTGGTGACGTCTTTTTGAGCCGTAGTCTTCGCTGGACGTCGCCCTTGATGGCGCTGGATGCTGCATTGGTCTTTTTAGGCCTCTGCCCGTTAGGCAGATCTTCCCTGAATTTTCGATATGGACTGCCCTGGGGTTACAAAGCGTCCCTGATTCGGCAGCTTCTCATGACTCATCGGGCAAAAATCGCTGTGTCGCGACGTCAGGTTGCGACTGTTTTTACCGCAGAGCTGCGGTTGGTGAGATTTCCCTTGGCAGGGGTGGTGAGTTTTGTTGCCGGTGTCTTTTTACCCCGACGTGACTGGCAGATTGCTTGAAGCTTTCGATCACATCGCCGGACAAAACCTCACCTTTTCTTGGTCCTTGCCAATTTTTCTCGGTCCGTGTTGCCCTTGCGAAGCCTCTTCACTCGTGATTCACCGGTATCGGTTTAACGTAGGTAGCCGAAAAAGCCGATGAAGAGGGCGGTGTGGCCAAGCACAGCAAGGCGAATTTGCCGCAGAAAATTTGTATGACCTGTTCAAAGCCCTTCGCCTGGCGCAAGAAGTGGGCTCGAGACTGGGATCAGGTGCTTTACTGCTCCGAACGCTGCCGCCGCAGTAAGTCCCAAATCAGCCCGTGCGGAGGGTCGCATGCCTGAAGGTCCTGAGATCCGTCGAGTTGCCACGCGAATCCACAAGGTGTTGGCGGGCAGAGAAGCGCAAAAGGTCGTGTTCACTCAACCCGGTGTGGCTGGCTTTGGTCCAAAACTTTCGGGTCAGCAGGTGGAATGGGTGAGCAGCCGCGGTAAGGCGCTGCTGACTCGTTTTAACGGTGGTCTCACGATCTATAGCCACAATCAGCTCTACGGACGCTGGTACATTACCCGCCGTGACAAGCCGCCGCGTACCAATCGGACGTTGCGGCTGGGCATTTATACCGAAACTCACAGTGCCCTGTTATACAGCGCGTCTGATATTGAAGTGCATACGCCGGAATCCCTGCCGGAACAAAAGTATTTGGCGCGACTGGGCCCGGATGCGCTGGACGATCGCGTGGTTTGGCAAGACGTGCTCCAGCGGCTTCAGGACAAACGGTTTTCCGGTCGTTCACTGGCAGCCCTGTACTTGGATCAAGGCTTTGTCGCCGGCATTGGCAACTATCTGCGATCTGAGATCTTGTTCAATTCTCGGGTAAATCCCTTCGATCGCCCGAAGGATCTGGCCCGACGGCAGTTGGGGGCGCTTGCGCGCAACACCCTGAGTCTGACTCGTCAGGCCTATGCCACCGCTGGTGTGACGAATACACCCGGTCGGGTGAAGCGTTTGCAGGCCAAGGGCCTGTCTCGACGGCGCTATCGGCACTTGGTTTTCGATCGCCCCGAGGAGCCCTGCTACCGCTGTGACGATACAGTGAAGCGCATCGAGGTCAGTGGCCGCCGGATCTATTTGTGCACAACCTGCCAGCCGAGCTTGCGCGCTGCGCTGGCCAAGGAGCTTTCATGACATATCAATCAGCCTTGTTGGTGCTGGGCAATCAGCTATTTCCGATCGAGGAGGTAACAGCGGCGCAAGTGGATTGTGTGGTCATGATCGAAGACCCGTTTTTATGTCGGCACTTTGCCTATCACCAGCACAAACTGGTACTCGTGTTAGCGGCGATGCGGTCCTACGCCCAATCCCTGCGACAGGCGGGCATCAATGTTCTGTATCAGCCGCTGGATGTCGAGCAGCGATCCGCCACCGCCGAGCAATTCATGACCACTGTGCGGCAGTTGTTGGCCGAGCACGAGGTGGCCGAGTTGGTGCATTTCGAGGTTGAAGGCAAGGCCATGCAGACGAATTTGGCGAGCTTGGTGCAACGCATGGGTATCGGCCACAGAGTGCTACCGTCGCCGATGTTTCTCTGTGGCAGAGAGGATTTCGCGG
>JAACDS010000434.1 GCA_009936895.1 Pseudomonadota bacterium | reverse complement strand
GGAGCCTTTCTGCGGCGATACTGGGTGATCTACCACCGCATCGCTGTGATTGGCGGTCTGCTGTTTGCCGGCGCAGCGGCCTTGGGCTCTACCGTGTCGGCAGTGCCCGCACCCTATGCACTGTTGATCGTCTGCCTAACCGGTCTCATGACCCTATGCTTCTACGTGGCAATGACGCTGATTCCATCGATTAACCACGCGAAGGACGCCGGCGATACTCAGACCTTTGCCCGTCTGCATCGCCGCAATGTCAGCTTGGTCAGTTTCGGCATGCTGACCACCCTAGTGCTGTTGATCGCGCTGGTTTATGTCCTGCCCGGTCAATTTACCTTCTGGCCGACAGCTGCTTAAGGCCCGAGCCGCACGAGGCGATCGCTGAAGACAGATACCGGGGTGCTCTGCTGACGCAATATGGCACCGATGGGGTATCGATGAGGGGCATTGGCCACCCAAGCACTCTGCAATACCTCGGCCTTTTCCTCACCGGTAATGTGCACAACAATTTGCTCAGCATTAAGCAGACGGGCCAAGGTCATGCTGATGCGCTGGTGCGGGGCCACTGGCGGATCGACGAGCAAACAGGCATCCGTCGTCGTGGGGTTCAGACCCGCCGACAACTGAGGGGCATCGGGGAATAATGATGCGGTATGCGCGTCATTTCCCATACCCAAAATGACCAGATCGAAGGGCGTACTCCCTTGAAACTGCCGGTTCAGGTCGACCACCTGTTGTGCTGGGGTGTCGGATTCGCCTCGCAGCGACAACAACGAGGTCAGTGCTGAGGCTGGCAATAGCCGGCGTAGCTGGCCTTCGTTACTGTCTGGGTGATCAACGGGCACCCAACGCTCATCCGCTAGCGTGATTTGAATGTTCGACCAAGGCAGAGGAATCGCTGCCAAACAGCGAAAAAATCCCAGCGGTGTCGAACCACCTGAGACCACCAGCGATGCCTTACCCCGCTCCGCTACGCCTTCACTCAGGCACTGTGCGACGTACTCGGCCAGAGTAGCATCCAATGCCTTCGTGTCCTCGAACACCAGGCATTGGGGTTTGGTTGCATTTTCCGTTCCCACCGTTGTTACAGGTTTACTCATGCCAGCTTCGCCCGTCTCGGCCAATCAATAGCTCCGCCTGAGCCGGCCCCTTGGTGCCCGCTGAATAGGGATTGACTTTCAGGCGACGGCTTTCCCAGGCGCTGATGAGCTGATCACACCACAGCCAGGATTGCTCGACTTCTTCTCTGCCAACGAAGAGTGACTGGTCCCCACGAATAACGTCCAAAAACAGCCGTTCGTAGGCATCGGGAATACGCTCAATACCGGACGCGGCGAGAAAGTTCAGGTCCAAGTTCTGGCGAATCAGTCCCATGTCGCCTTCGATTCCGTGCTGCTTTGACAGCATCTGCATCTCGATCCCTTCGTTGGGCTGCAGTCGAATCACCAAGCGGTTGGGCGAATTTTCGTGAGAGGCAAAAATGTTGTGAGCCAACGTTTTGTAGGTGATGACGATTTCCGTCACTTTCTCACCCATGCGCTTACCGGTCCGCAGATAAAACGGCACACCGGCCCAACGCCAGTTATCGATGAAGGCTTTGACCGCAACGAAGGTCTCTGTATCTGAATCTGGGTTGTCCGCGTCTTCCAGATCCAGATAGCCCGTCAGTTCTTCGGCCCTGTACCAGCCTTGTGTGTACTGGCCCCGCACCACATGATCGGCCACGGTCGCGTCATCAATAACCCGCAAGGCTCTGACCACCTTCACCTTCTCATCCCGAATGTCGTGGGCGGTCATGGTATTCGGCGGCTCCATGGCGACCAGACAGAGCAACTGCATCAGGTGATTTTGCAGCATGTCTCGCAGTTGTCCGACCTGATCGTAATACGAAAAACGACCATCAATGCCGACGGTTTCTGCCACCGTGATCTGCACATGGTCGATGCAGGTATTGTCCCATTGGGCATTGATAAAACGATTGGCAAAACGCAGCGCCAACAGATTCTGGACTGTTTCCTTGCCCAGATAGTGATCAATGCGATAAATCCCGTTCTCGTCAAAGAAATGACCGACGGTTTCGTTCACTTCTTTGCAATTCGCGTGATTCCGACCGATGGGTTTTTCTAACACCACCCGCGATTGCTCCGAAAGGCAGCCCGACCCGTTCAAATTTTCGCAAATGGTTTGAAACAAACTCGGTGGGGTCGCGAAATAAAATACGGCCACGCGCTCTGGCTTCAACTGCTGGGAAAGCGCCGCGTATTGGCTGATGTCCGTGAACTGCACCGACACATAGTCCACGCGCTGACAGAATCGTTGCCACAGGCCTTCAGACCACCGCTGCTCGCCTAGGTACGCTTTCAGCGTTTGTTCCTGACCTGCCATAAACTGATCGGTGCTTATGTCTTCCCGAGACAGCGCGAGAATGCGTAGGTCTGGGGACAACAGCTCGCTATAGTCCAAGTGCATGAGAGCAGGCAGCAGTTTTCGCCTGGAAAGATCTCCTGCGGCGCCGAATAGAACAAGGTCGATGTGGTTATCCTTCACGATGGACGTTCCTATAGAGCTAAGGAATTCACGGTATTTACTGCCTGCTGTGTCAGTTCGGTGATCTCTGACCACGCGTTCCGACGCTGTAGCGCGACGGGCGTCAGCCAAGACCCACCCACGCAAGATACGCATTCAAGCGATAAGTAGTCGACGAGGTTATGCGGACCAATGCCGCCGGTAGGACAGAAAGTGGCCTGAGAAAAAGGTGCTGCCAAGGCTTTCAGCGCCGAGATGCCGCCTGAAGACTCTGCTGGAAAAAACTTGAATGCGGTGAAGCCGTATTCGAGGCCCAACATGATATCGCTGGCGCAAGAAACACCGGGCACCATGGGCATGGACAGCCCTTGACTTGCCTCTGC
>JAACDS010000433.1 GCA_009936895.1 Pseudomonadota bacterium | reverse complement strand
CTACTGATTACGAATCAGTCGCTCTACCAACTGAGC
The DNA here is from genome assembly GCA_009936895.1 of Pseudomonadota bacterium. Lineage (GTDB taxonomy): Bacteria > Pseudomonadota > Gammaproteobacteria > Pseudomonadales > Azotimanducaceae > UBA4421. The sequence continues at coordinate 5,446 of JAACDS010000433.1, read as the reverse complement.
TATCCCGGCTTGCTGCCACCCACAAGTTCTGAGGCGCGCTGGGGCGACGAGTATAACGAAGGCACCACCACCTACGAAAGGGAACTTTTGAATGAAACCCAGTTTGTGGCACTCTCCATCTGCGGTTTGATATACGGGGAAAGTATCGAGATGAGAGATTTTTCAGGCATCGTAGATTTGCCGGCGCTGCTTATGGTGCTGGGTACAGTTTTTGTCATCGCGTTAGCCAACGGGTTTTCCCGGCGAGGATCGGTCGTCATGGCACACGGCATGCTGATGGAAGCTTCCCTCCTGTGTTTACTGATCAGCCTGATTCCGCTCTTCGAGGATTCCCTAAACTTCATGGCGCTGCCCTACATGGCCAGCTTCGCACTGGTGACCTTCGCGCTGGCGGGTTTCGTGGCCATCATGCTTGGCGTGTTCCTACCATTGACCGAGACACTGCCGACACCAGCCAAGCCTAAACGAATATTTCGTCTGGCCGCCATAGCGACGACCTTGCTTGGTGTTGGGTATCTGGCCACCGGCAACACTAGCCTGGGTGCCTATGCGCAACCCAACGCCGTTGTCTTCATCCTCGTCATGCTTGCCTTTGTCGGCACAGGTGCGTGGCTGACCGTGAAAGACGCCGCCATTGCCACGCTTGCGAACCAGCTGCCGAATATCGCGATTCTGGGGCTGGTGATTGCTATCTCCGCAGCCGTGCTCGACGTATACGAGTTACCTGCTTTGTTGCCCCTGCTCGGCTTCGGGTTGACCGTAGCTTTTCTAACCACCCTCATCCGTGTGATTTTACAGTTGGGCGGCTGGGCCAAGGTCGGATTGGACGGCTTTCGGTTTGTCGTTACCGGCCTGCTCATCACCAGCTCTGTAGTGCTTGTGCTAGTCGCTCAAACGCTGGCCTAGGCGGGCCAGCGATCTGTGTCCACACAGAGAAAAGGCTCTGGTTCAGTCGCCAATACCGTATAGCGCGCGTTCAAAAGCGGTCAGCGCGGCAACCGACTCCGTATCCATGAAGGGCAGAACCTGCGTCGCAAAGACACCGAACAGGTCGTTTTCCCGATCAATCCAAAAATACGAGTTGAACAAACCTGCCCAGGAAGCGGAACCTGGCGAGCGTCCGTTTTCTGTACCTTGGGGATGAAGCAAAAACCCAAGGCCCCACTTTGCAGGTGATCCAAAACCCATGTCGAGATTGTTGCTTAGCGGCGCAATCTGAGCGTCGACTGGAGTGATATCAAGTACGCCAATGTGATTTTCAAACATCGAATCCACGGTTTCTTTGCGGAGCAACATTGTGTCTCCGTGACGTCCGTCGTTGAGCAGTACCGTTAGCAACACGCCATAATCCTTCAGGGTAGAGAAGAGGCCGCCTCCACCGCCATAGAATTCCATTGAGCCGGGATCCGTCGCTTCTGGCTGCATCGCACTGGACTCCACCAGCTCACCATTTACTCGCATCATCATGACCAGCGCACGATTGATCTTGGCTTCCTGAAGCTCAAACGTGGAATCGATCATTCCCAGCGGACCGAAAATATGATCCTGAAAATAACGCTCTAACCGCTTTCCGGAAATTTTCTCAATCAGCAAGCCGAGCCAATCGATACCGATACCATACTCCCATGCAGTGCCCGGCTGAAAAGCCAACGGTGCGTCCAACATTTTGGCACCCGATCCAACACCAGATGACAGCCCCTTAGACTCCAGAATCAAAGCGTTCTCGTTCCAAATGTTGTAAACAAAACCTGACGTATGAGTGATCAGTTCGCGGGCCGTTGGTGCCCGATGGGCATCGACAAATATCGGCGCGCCACCGTCGTCAAAGCCCTCAAGGACAGCAAGCCCAGCGAGCTGGGGAAGGTAGGCGTCGACGGGTTCATTAAGATCGAGCTTGGCCTCTTCCACCAACTGCAACGCGGCGATAGTCGTCACCAACTTGGTCATCGATGCAATGGCAAAAATGGCGTCAGGCTCGACGGATTCGTTAGCCGATGTATCGGAGTGGCCGCTCGCATGTGTCATCAAAATGCCGCTGCTGTCACCCACCATGCCTAAGGCGACCCTCAGATCACCCCGATCAACCGCCGTCTGCAATACGGCTTGCGCCGCTGTCAGTCGTATTTCGTTAACACTCATCGTCTGCTCCGCAGTAATTCGTTACGGATGCATTATTAGCACACCCGAGCTCACCTTCTAGTTGACCCGTTTTGCGTACCATGGCAATACTGATCTTAGAGATCCCAGCAAAACATCAGGACTCAGCATGGCAGCTCTTCGCTCTTGTAGGCATTGGAAAAATTTATGAACAGTAGACAAGCGCGCCAGTGCTTAGACGGATGGCAGCGGCTATATCGGCACTTGTTTGCCGTCGCCGCTGTTACGCTATTTTCCGCACCGTTGGCCATCGCCTCAGGTGAACACAAGATACTTGAGCTTGGCGACTTTACCTTAGAGAGCGGCGTCGTGCTTCCTGCAGCCAAACTGTCCTACGTGACTCACGGCGAGCTCAAGGGCAACAATACAATTTTGGTTCCTTCGGCTTACCTTGGAGATCATCATGGCTTCGATTTTTTGATCGAATCAGGCCTCGCCTTGGATCCGGAGAAGTATTTCATTGTTGCCACAGACATGTTCCAAAACGGACTGTCCAGCTCGCCCAGCAATACCCCGCCACCCTTTGACGGCCCTAATTTTCCCGAAATTTCCATTCGCGACAACATTGCCGCCGGTTATCGATTGCTCACCGAAGAACTTGGCATCACCCACATGAAGGCAGTTATCGGCTTCTCCATGGGCGCCCAGCAGGCATTCCAATGGACGGTCAGCTACCCTGATTTCATGGACAAAGCCATCGGCATCGCCGGTTCAGCTGTCGAGTACCCCCACGGAGCCATTCGTTTAGAGGGCTTCAAAGCGGCAATCAAAGCCGATCAAACATTTGCCCAGGGGCAGTACACGACACCACCCACGACAGGCCTGAAAGCTGGCGGCACGCACTGGGCCAGTTGGGGTACATCACAAGAATGGTTCCGGCAGGAACTGCACACACAAATTGGCCTGCAGTCACCTGAAGACATGATCACCTTCATGCAAAACCTAGTGCTGAGCTGGGACGCGAATGATCTGATTGGCCTGGCCAACACTTGGCAGGCCAATGATATTGGGGCAACACCGGGCTTCCGCGGTGATGCCGAAAAGGCACTGGGATCCATCAAGGCTGAGGTGTTGTACATGCCAGCGGCGACTGACATGTACTTTCACATCGACGCTTTGACTGCAGAAGCGGCTCTTATTCCGAATGTGAGGTTGGCGGTTATCCCGACTCTCTGGGGACATATGGCGGGGCTCGGTCTGTCGCCAGAAGACGCCACCTTTATTAACGATGAGGTCACGGCCTTTCTTGAAAAATGAGTCGGTCAGATTGATCGAAAGGCCGCGGCTCGTCAGACGAGTGCCCGTCCGACTCGCGCGCTCACAGGTGAGCCGTGCACTTAATTTCGATTTTGAAAGAGGGATCCACCAAGGCTGACACCCCAATTAGCGTTTGCGTGACATCGGGCCGTCCGCCGTAGGCGGCGGCGCGGGCGGCAAAGACTTCCTCAACCTGGTTCATTACTTGCGCTATGTCGGTGACATAGACGGTTTCCTCAACCACGTTCTCGAGGCTGGCACCAAACTCGGCCAACACCACTTTGACGTGTTCGTAGGCCAAGGTCGTTTGTTCTACAACGCTGTCCGGTGCCGCACCGCTGGCATCAACCCCAACTTGGCCAGACAGATAAAGAACATTGTCGACCTGCACCGCCTGAGCAATCAGTTCGGCATAAGGCCCACTGCGAAAGACTTTGCGTTGCATAGCCACCTCCGTAGGGCGTTAGATATCGCTCTTGATATCGAATACTCGGGCAACCGGGGCACCATCCAAAAGGGGCCCCACAGCGTCCATAAATCCGGTTTCTACCCGCCAGCCCATATAAGCTTGCTGGTGCTCGGCGCTCTCCCACTGCTCCACCAAGAATACGTTTTGGCTTTCTTGATCAATAAAGGTTTCGACTTTTTGACAGCCCGCATAGCCACGGGTATCGACAAGGGCACCCTTCATGACCTTCAGCAGCTCGTCCATCGATTCCGTTTTGGTTGGCAGCTCCAATGTAATCATAACGCTCATACGCTACTCCTTATCGCTATTCGTTTGTTTCCAGCCTGTCTCGAAATCGAGTTCGGCTGGGCTCTCAGAAGCGGTGAAATCTACTGAACAGGCACTTGGAGTGCGATCAGATTTTTCAGCAAATCTCTGCCGGCAGTCCGCGGATTCACGTCTTTATCGATCTTAGATACCTTGCCGTCCGCATCAATATAAAAGGTCCAGCGCTTGGAAAAGCCCATGGATGCCAACACACCGTAGGACTCACTGACCCCCTTGCTGCTGTCGGACAAGATGGGAAAGTTCGCATTGTTTTGATCGGCGAAGGCCTTGTTGGTTTCCAAATCGTCGGTGCTCGCCATAAAGAACTGAACATCAAAACGACGAACCTGCTTTTTGCTGTCTCGCACGGACTTACATTCGATCGTGCAGCCGCCGGTAAACGCCTTAGGGAAAAAGGCCAGAACAACATGACTGCCGCGAAGCTCAGACAATTGATAGGTCTGCCCGTCGGTCGCCTGCAGCGTCCAGTCCGGTGCCACATCGCCTACGTTGAGGGATGCATAGGTACTACTGGTCACAACAAGTAGACTGCTGATCAAAGCGCTTTTGACGAGATTCTTAATATTCATGGCGTCCACCTTCCTTTGGGTCTTAGCATTAGCCCCTTGCTAGGGGCCTTTTTACACCCTAAAGAGTACTGCCTGTTTTGCTCGAGGGCTACGACAGATTGATGATTTTTAATGGATATTTAATCACTGCCATCAATGCGGTTCAGCGCTGGCCGCCTGGGCTCTGCAGCGAAGCAATTCAGACTCACAACGATTGAGTTCCTGCTGCAGGCGCATAAGCTCGGCGTGCAAGCTGAAGCCCAGCTCTTTCGCCGCCTCCTGCCCAGAAAGCTGGGATGCCATGGGCGAGGTTGCAATGCTTTCTACTTCAATTCGTAGCTGATCTATCTGCCGCTCAATGCGCTCCAGTTTTTGTTCTAGATGTCCTATGTGAATCGAAGCCGGCTCTTCTTCCGTCATTGTATCTCCATGACCTCATTCGACAGGCTTCCTTTCTCAAACCGGCTCTGGCTCTGCAAAATCGTTGCTCCACAGGTATTCGTCATCTGCTGTCTGATCGCACCAAGCCTTGGGCAATCATCGCTTGGCGAATGGATTCCAGTCGTCGCCGATTTTTTCCCAAATCCGAATAACCTACGCGAGAAGCAGAACGCACCACCACACTGTTACCACGCACTCGCATCTCAATGTCGTCTACGAAACGCAGCAGGCGCGACCGCGCCTCAAT
>JAACDS010000432.1 GCA_009936895.1 Pseudomonadota bacterium | reverse complement strand
GTGACCATTCAGTTAGAAGAGTGCGGACTGGATTACAATGTGATCGAGTGCAACATTGGTAAGGGAGATCAATTTACCGATGAATTTCTCGCCATCAACCCCAACAACCGCATGCCAACTCTGGTGGATCATGCCCCAGAAGATGGCAATGGGCCGCTCTCGGTATTTGAATCTGGCGCGATCATGCTCTACCTCGCAGAGAAGACAGGCCAGTTCATGCCCACCGACGCGCGGGGCAAATATGAGGTGGTGCAATGGGTGATCTGGCAGATGGCGAATCAGGGCCCCAAGACCGGTGAATGCGGCCACTTTCGCCGCTTAGGTGAGGACGCGGGTGATCAAAGTTATGCGATTACGCGATTTACCGATGAGGTAAACCGATTTTATGGCGTGCTCAACAACAAGCTTTATAACCAGCGTTATCTGTGCGGTGATCAATACACCATTGCAGACATGATTTGTTATCCGTGGACGGTAAACTGGGATCTACAGGGTCAGGACATCAATGAATTCAAATACTTCAAGCGCTGGTTTGACGAGCTGAGCGAACGCCCTGCTGTGCAGCGCGGTATGGCGGTTGGCGCGGATATGCAGAACGATTACTCGAGCCTGCCCGAGGAAGAACTCGCCGCCTTGCGCGCTCTGCTCTACAACCAGCGAGCCAGACCCGCCCCAGCGACCGGCGGCTTAGAAAGCTGATGGACTGATTAAACGTGAAAGGAAAAGCAATGCAAATCATTGAATCCGTTTCTGAACTGGAAGCCCTCTATGACGTCACCGGGCAAGGCGCCATCGACAAGGTATGCGATCACATCACGCCGCTGTACCGCCGCTGGATCGACGCATCGCGATTTATGATTTTGTCCACGGTGGGCCCTGAAGGCACTGACGCCAGCCCGCGGGGTGATCGTGAAGAGGTGGTTCGTATCGCGAATCCGAAGACGGTGCTGATGCCAGATTGGCGGGGCAACAATCGGCTCGATTCTCTGAAAAACATTGTGCGCGATGGACGAGTGAGCCTGATGTTTATGGTGCCGGGTTCGAACACCGTCGTGCGCGTTAACGGCACCGCTACGCTGACCGCGCAAGCGAGCGTAACCGAACAGTTTGAGCATCAAGGTAAGCTGCCTCGCACGGTAATCGTGATCGCAGTGGAAGAGGTCTATTTTCAATGCGCCAAGGCGCTGATGCGGTCGCGGCTGTGGTCGGTGGGTGATGAAAGCCAAGGCCTGCCCACTGCTGGCGAGTTTCTGCAGGAAAATATTCCGGAGTTTGACGCGGCAGCCTACGACGCAGGTTATTCGGAATACGCTAAGGATCGGTTGTGGTAGGCAGCAGGTCAGTGGGCTTTGCCGCAGGCCTGCCGCTGTCGGCTGGTGTTTCGTACTCAATGGTCATGCGACGCACATCCCGAACGGTGAACACCAGCAGCGTCGGGACGATCACCACTAGGGCTGCGACGGTCAGCGTCAGTTGATGTCCGCCGCTTTCGTACAGCAACCCAAAGAGAACGATGCCCAAGGGGGCCAGCGCGATAGATCCTAGATGGTCATAGGCGCTGACTCTGGACAGCATGTCTGCAGGGACTTTTTGTTGCAAGGTCGTATACCAAAAGACACCGAAGATCTGTCCGGTAATGCCGCTGATAAAGGCAGCGAGGGCAACGACCCACATGGCAAGAGGTACCGCCAGTGCCAGCGGCACTAGGGCGAAAAACAACACGCAGTAGCTGGCAACGTACATCGGATGCCGGGGTCTAAGCTGCATACCCAGCAGACCGCCCAGCAGGGTACCAATGCCATGGGCTGATGCTATGAAGCCCCAATCTGTCGGCCCCCCCATCAAATCTCTGGCGACGGCTGGCCCCAGAAGTCCAAACACGGCCTCCATGGCTGCAACGATGAGAGAGAATTGCAGCACGATAACCCATAGCCAGGTGTGACGGCTGAACTCCTGCCAACCCAAGCGCAGATCCCTGAGTACGGATTGGGGCGGCGTTCT
>JAACDS010000100.1 GCA_009936895.1 Pseudomonadota bacterium | reverse complement strand
GAACGCCTGCGGTATCTCTGTATTACCAGCAGCATTTTGGATGAATTTTTTGAAATCCGCGTGGCGGGGCTCAAGCAGCAAGCAGCCTATGGCTCAGTCCAGCGCGATGCGGACAATCTGTCTGCGGATGAACAGTTGGTCAAAATCGCAGAATCTGCCAAACGTTTGGTCGCAGACCTGTACTGCGTGCTGAATGATGAATTGGCACCGGAGATGAGCGCTGAAGGGGTCCGCTTGCTACGACCCCATGAATGGACTGAACCTCAAGTTGTTTGGCTCAAGCGGTTTTTCTCCCGAGAAGTTGCGCCCATTATCTCTCCCATGGGTTTGGATCCTGCTCATCCGTTTCCAGAACCGGTGAACAAAAGCCTCGCATTTATCGTGACCTTGGAGGGTCGTGATGCGTTCGGTAGAAACAGCGGACGAGCCATCGTGCAGGCACCGCGTTCCCTGCCCCGAGTGATTCGCCTGCCGGATGACGTTAGCGAAGGTCGATGCGACATGGTTCTATTAGCGACGATCGTTCGCTACTTTGTCTCGGATTTGTTCTTGGGAATGAAAGCGACTGGCTGTCACCAGTTTCGCGTTACACGCAACAGTGATCTATTTGTCGATGAAGAAGCCGTGGACGATTTGCTTATCGCCCTCGAGGGCGAGCTGTCATCCCGACGCTTTGGTGATGCTGTCCGTTTGGAAGTCTCCCTTGATTGCCCCGAGGAACTTTCTCGCTTTCTGATTGGCCAATTTGGCCTGACGGACAACGACCTTTATGTGTGCCAGGGCCCGGTCAATTTGGGCCGTTTGGATGCGATTCCCGATTTGGTTGAGGCACCGGAGTTGAAATACCCCAGTTTTCGTCCTCGCATACCAGAGCAATTGCGTCGATCCGAGACCACTTTCGAAGCCATCGCGGACAATGAGATCTTACTGCATCACCCCTACGAGTCTTTTGCGCCCTTTGTTGAGATGCTGCGCCAGGCAGCTCGTGACCCGCTGGTGGTTTCCATTCGCCAGACTCTGTACCGCACTGGAACAGGATCTGCGGTTGTAGAGGCCTTGCTCGAAGCCGCAACGGCGGGAAAGGACGTGATGGTTGTGATCGAGCTGCGTGCGCGTTTTGACGAGGCAGCGAATATCGAGTTAGCCACGGCACTCCAAGCCGCTGGGGCTCAAGTGGTCTATGGTGTCGTCGGCCATAAAACCCACGCGAAGATGTGCATGATCATTCGTCGCGAGGGTCGCCGGTTAACACGATACGTTCACCTAGGAACCGGTAATTACCATGAAAGAACATCCCGCTCCTATACTGACTTCGGCTTGTTTTCCAGTGATCAGGACCTGGGTCAAGACGTGCAGAAAATCTTTCAGCAAATTGCGGCACTGGGCAAGGCCGGAAAACTCAAGGCATTGCTGCAAAGCCCCTTCACGTTGCATTCTGGCATGCTGGAGCAGATCGAGGCAGAGCGTCAAAAGGCGTTGCAAGGTCAGCCTGGTCTTATTCAGGCAAAAATGAATGCCCTCACGGAACCTAAGATCATCCGCGCGCTCTACGAAGCCTCCCAAGCTGGAGTCCGTGTTGATCTGATTGTCCGGGGGGTATGCTGCTTGCTGCCGAGTGTTAGCGGGGTTTCGGAAAACATACGCGTACGCTCGGTGGTTGGACGGTTCCTTGAGCACATGAGAGTGTATTGCTTTGGTGTCGGCGAGGATCGTAAGGTCTTTCTTTCCAGTGCCGATTGGATGAATCGCAACTTCTTCCGTCGGGTTGAGGCTTGTTTTCCTATTCGGGATCCGGCGCTGGCCGAGCGGGTTTATCGCGAGGGTCTGGCGCACTATCTCGATGACAACACCCAAGCTTGGGAGTTACTCAACGACGGTACCTATCAGAAATTTAAAAACCGCGGCAAGTCGTATGGCGCGCAAGCTGCCTTGCTGGAGTCACTGAGCGAGTAAGGTGGAGCCGGTTCAGTCTTGGAGGTGACTTATCTTCAAGGTGATGTTGATCGCCCGAAGCATTTGAACCTCATTGTCTAGATCAAGCCGGGTGAGCGGGTGTTCTTGTAGATACCCAGGATCAATGGACAAGAGAACCAGGGACAGCCTGTCGCCTGAGTTTATGGTCAATGACATGACCGGCATGTCGGCAATGCTTCGATGCCGGTGAATCACCGCCGACAGCCGAAGTAACACCCCAAGTGTAGTCACCCAGTTGCTGCTGGTACCGGTTATTTTGCGCCGATGCATGCCGACTAATATGGCGAGCTGGGCTTGTTCTGACCGAGAAAACCCGGGCATATCCATATGGGATAAGAGATAGCTGCCGTGTTTGTGGTAGGCGTTATGTGATATGTCCATGCCGATTTCGTGCAAATCCGCGGCCCAGCCCAACAGCTGACGTTGAGAAGCGACTGATTTGTGCTGGACGTCTGCGACTTGGTTAAAGAAATCCAATGCCGTTTGCTTGACCCGTTTCGCTTGCTGCTGATCAACGGTAAAGCGTTGGCTGAGGTTTGCTACGGTCTGATCGCGTATGTCTGCGTGACGTTGCCGCCCCAGTAGGTCGTAGATCACGCCTTCTCGTAGAGCGCTTTGCGCCGCTTCCATAGTTCGAATGTTGAAGGCCTCAAACAAGGCGGTCAGTATGGATAGGCCTGCTGCGAATACGTCACTGCGCTCCGTCGAAAGCCCAGGGAGTGATCTAGTGTCCTCGTGATCGAGGATGTGCTGCCGGATATGTTTTAGGGTGTCGGATGTAATTTCCGTGCCCAGGCCCATGGCGGACTGGACGGAAGCCACGCTATTGATTGTGCCGGAAGCACCAATCGCATGCTCCCAGCCCCGGTCCAGATAGGTTTGGGTTACCGGCTCAAGCTCAATGCGCGCATCGTCGATGGCCCGCGCAAAAGCGCTGGCCAGATTGGCGTTTGCCTGAAAGTGCTTGCGTGTCATCGACACGCAACCCATGTGCAAGCTCTCCAATGCTTTCGGAGTAAAATTTTGGCCGATAATGAGTTCGGTACTGCCGCCGCCAATATCGACCACCAGTTGGCGCGTGTGGTTGTCCCCCATGCCGTGACATACCCCAAGATAAATCAGTCGAGCCTCTTCTCGCCCGGAGATAATCTCAATGGGGTGCCCCAAAATTCCCTCTGCCTCAGCGATAAACGAACTGTCGTGCTCGAGCTGTCTTAGCGTATTAGTGCCAACAACGCGCAGATTGTCCGGGTCAATTGAGCGCAGTCGTTGCGCGAGTCGGTGCAAGCACTCGAGTGCGCGCCGACTTACTTCATCGCTGAGTAGACCGTTGTTGGTAAGGCCTTCCGCCAAACGCACCATTTCCTTGTGCTTGTCCACAACTTGGATTCGACCCTGAACTTCTTGAGTTATGAGCAGGTGAAAACTGTTTGACCCGAGATCCAAGGCGGCCAGTTGATGCGCATCATTGGTTAGCAGCGTGGCGCTGTTTTGTGGCGACTCTTCGCTCATGCGTTAGATTCAAGTGGCGGAAGCGGACATCCCAATGTGGTCGCCACGCCTTTGATTAAGGCGAATTCGTCACCGGTGAGTTCACCATCGGCGTTGACAACATGAGTGCAGGAATCGATGAAGCGCTGTGTTAAGTCGGCGTTCAGGTCGCGAAGCATGTCGAGAGCCTGATTCAGCTTTTGGTAGTCGAAGTGTTCAAGATGCGTCATGGGCAGCATTTCCCCCCAGTGCTCTGCGCCGCGCTCGTAGGCCAACTGCCGCTGATCTTCATTGGTGCTCCCTACCGCCGCAAGTAGAGACAAAACGAGGCTCGCTGGCTTATGCACTTTGCGCGCTCGGGTGATCCTGCCCGCGCTGCGAAAGGGTTTCACGAAGTGAGCGTAAAGCTCTTGTGTGATGACGCGATGCACCACCCACTCAAACATGTCTACCGCTTGATCAGCAACGATCAGTTCGCCGGTGAGGTTATAAAACCGGTGATACTGGTGCTTCGACATTTCTTTCAAGGTTGGCATGGCTTGGTCGAGGTGCAGAAGTTTGTGCTGTTGGTCCTGTTGCCGAATGTGTTGATAGATATCCGGCACCAAGTCCGGTACGCCGGCCTCGGCATTCTGAGCAATGAGTTGAATCTGCGCGTCGCGTGTCTGTGTGTTGTCGCTAAGTAGCATCGCGTACACCAAGGCTCTCGCCTCAAAGGTGTCATGACTGGCTTGGTTCAATTTGACATTTGCCGTCGTCAAAAGACGCTGAGCGGTGCCGAGACTTGCACTGCCGCTGGATTGACTGACAGGTGCACTAGCCGCGCCTCCTGCGAAGCTTGATGCGCCTGCTAAAGCAGAACTGGAGGAATGGAATTTGCGTTCTTTGCTGGGCTTGTAATTTGGATCCAATGCCTGGATGCGTGCATCTAAGGGCGGGTGGGTTGCCATCATGCCGCTGAACGATTTAATGGCACCAAAAAATAAATGACTGTTTTCGTCCGCGTTTGGCGCCTCGATCTGGGAGCCATTGCTGTGCGCACCAATCTTTTTCAGCGCGTTGGCAATACCTTGAGAGGATCGTGTGAACTGTACGGCGCTGGCATCTGCGAGATATTCGCGTTGACGGCTTACTGCTGCCTTGATGATCTGGCCAAAGAACGTTCCGCCATAACCAATGATCAATAGGCCAACCCCCAGTGCGATCAAGCCACCGCGGTCACGGGAGCGGCTGAACATGGAACCGCGCATCAAACCGCCGCCAATAATGCCGAGGATCAAAATGCCGTTGAGCAGGGCAATGATGCGAAGATTGATGCGCATGTCACCGTTTAAAATATGGCTGAATTCATGGGCGACGACCCCTTGTAACTCCGCTCGGTCGAGCAGATCAATGGTGCCTTGATTGATGCCGATCACGGCGTCGTGAATGCTAAAGCCGGCGGCGAAGGCATTGATACTGTTCTCGCGGATTAAGTAAACGGGTGGTACCGGCATACCAGCGGCTATGGCCATTTCTTCAACCACGTTTAGCAGTTGGCGCTGTTTAGGGTCACGGGTATTTTGATGAATCAGCACGCCGCCAAGCGACTCAGCCACGGCTTTGCCACCCCCTTGCAGGGCCAAAAATTTGAAGCCGCTGGCAACTGCAATTAAGCCGATAACCCCGAGGCTGGTATACAGCCACAGCTCGTCGGGGGCGTTAGCGATTTGCGCAGTAATAGACATGCCCGGTCGGCTGTCGGTAAAAAACAGTAGCACGAGCAAATTGGTCAAAACGACCAACGACGTCACGGCACCGACAAAGAGCAAGGTCAGCAGACGGGTGTTATGCCGAGCTTTATTCTGTGCCTGAAAAAAATTCATCGGCTAGAAAGAGACCTTTGGGGCAGCCTGAATTTCTTGGGAGTCTTCAAACTCCAATAAGGCGGCGTCATTATTGAACCCGAACGTGTTGGCAAACAGTATCGGCGGGAATGAGCTGCGATAGGTATTGAACTCGGTGACTTGATCGTTAAACGCCTGTCGCGCAAACGCGACCTTGTTTTCAGTGGTGGTCAGTTCTTCGGAAAGCTGGGCCATGTTGGCACTGGCCTTAAGATCAGGATAGGCCTCCATGGTGACGTTAAAACGGCTCATGGCACCGCTTAGGATGCCCTCGGCACCAGCCAGTTCCTTGATAGCGTCGGCGTCTCCGGGGTTGCCCGCCGCGGCAGCGAGTCCGGCGGCTGCATCATTGCGAGCGCTGATCACCGCTTCAAGGGTTTCGCGCTCGTGGCCCATATAAGCCTTGGCAGTTTCCACCAGATTCGGAATCAGGTCATAACGCCGTTTGAGCTGTATTTCGATTTGTGAAAACCCGTTTTCGTGTCGGTTTTTTAGTTCTACCAGTTGGTTGTAGATTCGCGCGACCCAAAAGGCCAGCATCGCCAGCACGATTAAAATAACCACAAATTCCATGAAAAACCCCTGGGAGATACCCGTTAGCCTTGGATGTTTCATCATGCGGTTTTATGTGCGCAAAGTAAAAATTCCTTGGCGTAACGGCAGCATTTCACGTGATATCGAAACCATTAATGGTTCGATATAGTCATCTAATAGCTGATTTAGGAAACCTAATGAGTGAGCAGGCCGCAGTGTTCGATCAAACTGCCTTTAGACAAACCATGGGAAATTTCGCCACAGGCGTCGTCGTTGTCACTGGGCTGCTGGAGGGGGAACCCATCGGGTTTGCTGCGCAGTCCTTTGTCTCGTTGTCGCTGGACCCGCCCATGGTGGCGTTTTGTCCTGGGAAGTTGTCGTCTAGTTGGCCAAGGATTCGCGAGAGCGGTAATTTTGGCATTAACATCCTCGGCGAGGATCAGCAGAGCGTTTGCAATGATATGGCGCAGTCTGGACATGACAAATTCGCCAACGTTAATTGGCGGTCCGGTGCGACGGGAGCGCCCATGCTAGAAGACGTCTTAGTGTTTATTGAATGCTCCGTCGAGGCCGAACATGACGCAGGAGATCATACGATTGTGGTAGGTCGGGTGCAGGGCTACCAGCGCGTCAGAAACGAAGCCGCACCGTTGCTGTATTTTAGAAGTGTGTACGGTTCTTTCGCCTAACGTTGCAGCAGGAAAGCGACAGAGAGGCGAAGGGATAACAAGTAAATAGCCGAGAGACCTGGGAGGGGAATCATGAAGTTACAAAGTCGTGTCTGTGAGATTCTAGAGATTGATCATCCAATCGTTCTAGCAGGTATGGGCGGTGCCAGTAGCCCGTCGTTGGCGGCCGCTGTGTCTAATGCCGGAGGCCTTGGTGTCCTAGGAGCGGCGGCCTGTGGCCCACGTCAGCTGCGAGAATGGATTCGTCAAACCCGCGAGATGACGGACAAGCCCTTCGGTGTCGATACCCTGCTGCCGGCTTCCGTACGACGGGCGAACTACGAAGACAATGACGGTCCGACGCCACGCGATTTGTTGCCAGAGCGTCAGGCCTTTGCGGAAGAATTTATGCGTAAAGAAGGTTTGGAGCCGCCGGAGCCTGGCAGCCAGCCGCGCGGGCCTGATGACGATGAGCCGCCGCTCTTCACTAAAGAGTTTTTTGAAGCTCAGATGGAAGTGGTCATCCAAGAGCGAGTTCCCGTATACGCATCCGGCTTGGGTAACCCTGGGCCGTGGATGGATGAATTGCGTGCAAACGGCACCAAGGTGATGGCGGTGGTAGGCGCGGTTCGACACGCGATTCAGGTGAAGTCGTCGGGTCTCGATATTATCGTGGCACAAGGTCACGACGGCGGTGGTCACAACTCGCCGGTGGGCACCATGGCACTGATTCCGCAGGTAGTGGATGCCGTTGGCGATACGCCAGTACTGGGTGCCGGAGGGATTTCGGATGGCCGCGGCGTTGCCGCCGCCTTGATGCTGGGGGCGGAAGGTGTTTGGGTTGGCTCCGCATTCCTCGCCTCCGAAGAAGCGAATATCTTCGACTTCCAAAAACAGGCCATTGTCGATGCGACAGAGGAAGGAACCTCGGTCTCGCGCACGGTGACGGGCAAGCCCGCTCGAATTATCCGCTCTAAGTGGACGGAACACTGGTTGCGGGAAGACGTAGAACCGCTGCCGATGCCCTATCAGGGTATGATTTCTGGCCCAGTAATGGCCGCTGCGAACAAGAGCGGGCGGGGAGATGTGAATCCTGGCTTTGCTGGCCAGGGGATTGGCATGATTAAGGCGGTTCGTCCCGCCAAGGAGATCTTTGACGAGCTGGTCTGGGGCGCAGAGCAGGCGCTGTCTGGCACGACCAACCTGTTGGGCCGGTAAAGTCCTCGAAAGCTCAGGTAAAAGAGGCTGGTAGAGGGCCGCGGTGCGGCCCCACTCTCGGATTAGCCCGCCGGTGATAGGGCCTCAAGGCATGTCCAATCCAATTCACCAATGTTGCCGTTGGTGTTGATCGGCTGAATGCACACATGATCCGCTCCGGCTTCCATATGCTCGTTGATGCGCTCGCGCAGAGCATCCGCATCGCCCCAGGCAAATGTCTCGTCAATGAAACGATCGCTGAGATTGTCGATGTCGTCCTCGGTCAGCCCCATGCGCAGCCAGTTGTTGCGGTAGTTCGGCAGACGGTTATAGATCTTAGCGATTGGGCGTCCCAGTTCCCGCGCTTTGTCTGCATCGGTTTCCAAAATCACTTTCTGCTCGACGCAAAGCAGCGGGCCCTCACCGAGAATGTCCCGGGCCATCTTCGTATGCGAAGGTCCGGTGAAGTACGGATGCGCGCCTTGGGTATGTGTTTTGGCCAACTCCAGCATTTTCGGGCCCAGGGCGGCAATCAGCGTTAGCGGATCGGTTTCCTCGCGTACCGCCGTATACGGGGCTGTCCCCATTTGCTCAAGATAATTGCGCATGGTTGCTACGGGCGGGCCGTATTCCAACTTTCGCACGCCCTCCACCAATGGCTTGTGAGATACGCCAATGGCCATCATAAAGCGGTCGCCAGACTGCTCTGCCAAGGTGTACTGCAGTGCGCGGCTCACGGTGGGCTCGCGGTGGTAAATGTTGGCGATTCCAGTAGCCAGCTTCAGTTTGCTGGTATTGGCCAGTAGCCATGACGCAAGAACGAAGGGGTTTTTACCCACCGTTTCGGGTAGCCAGAGGGTGTCGTAACCAAGTTCCTCCAGACGTTTTGCCGAACTCGCGGCATCCGGTGAGCTAACACCATCAAAGAAATACCAGACGCCTAACTTTCCGACTTCCATAATACTCTCCAGTAACGAATTGAGTTGCCGGCCAAGACTGTCTGTTTGTTCCGGCGAAAACAATGGCTGAAGCAGTAGCATTATCGTGCTTTTTTCTCTAGGCACCGCTGACAATGGCGCTAAACTGGTGCGCTGCTTGCTACGTTGGCGAATTCCAAATGAGTTGAGCGGAGCAACGCCAATATCGAGTAACCGCATACTGTGAGCGACGCCGAACAAGAAACAGATCAAGCTCCAAACGCACGCCAGCAGACTGCAGCTTCACTGGGTGATGCGGCTGAGCGCCCATCTATCTGGGAATTGGCGTTGCCCAGTATCTTGGGCAACTTGAGTTACACCATTGTGGGCATGGTGCAAACCAAGTTTGTGGGTGAGCTGGGCCCTCAAGCGCTGGCTGCCGTAGGCGCTGGGCAACGTGTCATGTTCGCTATGTTGGCGGTGCTGATGGCGGTGAGCGCGGGCACCACCGCGTTGGTAGCTCGCGCTTGGGGCGCAGGCGACTATCAAGAAGCCAGCCGGGTCACCATGGCATCTCTGGTGCTGGGTGGCGGTTTGGCCGCGGTGGTAGCGGTTTTGGGTTTCATATTTGCCGGTTCTCTGGCCGGTGTGTTTGGGTTGGACGACGAGACCTTGGCCATGGCCACCCGTAATATCCGGTGGCTGTCGTTTTTCAATATCGCTTTTGCTGGCATGTTGATTCTCAGCGCCGCGCTGCGTGCGTCTGGTGATGCTTGGTCACCACTGTGGATCGCGGCAGGCATTAACGTCATGAATCTGCCGCTACTCTACGCCTTCATTTTTGGACGCTGGGGCATGCCAGAAATGGGTGTTGCTGGAGCCGCCGTGGCCGCAGGTATTGCATTTTCGCTAGGCACCCTGGTGTTGATGACCCTGTGGGTGCGGCAAAAATTTCGGGTGCGACACGTCACTGGTGGTTGGTGGCGTCGAGCCAGGCTGAGGCAACTGGTGGATATCGGTTATCCGGCGGCCTTGGAGCAGGGCGTATTTCAGTTGGGCTTCTTTATTTTTCTGATCGTGATCGGCAATAACTACGGCACTGAAGCATTTGCGGCCTACAATATTGGTGTGAACATACTGGCGGTCTGTATGACCGTTGGCTTTGGCTTCTCGATCGCAGGATCGACCTTGGTTGGCCAGCATTTGGGGGCTAAGGACTTCGCCGGTGCGGCGCGCAGCGGCTGGCGATCGATGTGGCTGGCCATCGTCTCCATGGGGTGCATTGGTCTTGGCGTTATGCTCTATGCAGAAGCGTTGGCTGAGTACTTTATTGGTACCGGTGCTCTGACGATCGAGTATACCGTGCAGTTTATTTACGTCTTAGGGGCCATGATGCCCTTGTTGGCGGTGGAGTTTGCCATTGGCGGCGCGTTGCGCGGTGCCGGTGACACACGATTCCCGTTAATCACGACGATTCTTGGCCTGTTGGTGATGCGCTGTGGTTTGGCGGCGATTGCCGCGTACCTCGGTCTACCTGTGATCTGGGTCTACGCAGCGCTGATTGGCGACTACGTACTGAAAGGCATGATGTTGATCTGGCGTTTCCGACAGGGTCGCTGGAAAACGATTATACCTGAGAATCCAACCTATTGATGTCGCGTTCTGCGCGTATCTGGGAAGAAGATAAATCGTTGCGGTAGACCGATTCTGGCACGCTGTGACACATCTGGCGCAGGGCATCAGGAAGCTCGATGTCTTCGAGTGTCACGAACCCGTCGTTGTCGGCGCGGCCGAAAACCAGAAACTCAATATGTAACGCCTGCAGGCGTTGAATCGCCGCGTCGCGTTCTTGCACGCTGTGATGATAAAACCGTGTCTCCCCAATGCGCTCCATGGTGTCGGTGCCCAAGACAAAGGTGGTGTTGGGGAACAGCTCGGCCTTTGCAGAAAACGTCGCCTGATTGGTTAGCCATACGTCTCGATCGGTAAGAGCAGCCAAGCGTTCCTGCACAGACAAGTAATCGAGATCCGGTTTGTCGGCGTTGCGTAGGGTTAGCTCGAAGGCCCCTCTTCTGCCAGTGACTTGTTCGGCAACCGCCATCATCTGGTGGTGGCCCGCATGGGGCGGGTTGAATGAGCCTGGCAACAACAGCAGACCATCGTGCTCACCACTGCACCAACGGTAGGGTGCGTCGTT
>JAACDS010000099.1 GCA_009936895.1 Pseudomonadota bacterium | reverse complement strand
GCCTTGGAAGCCCTGCCCGGCGTGGGACGTAAAACCGCCAACGTGGTGTTGAACACCGCCTTCGGACACCCGACCATCGCTGTGGACACCCACATTTATCGTGTATCGAACCGCACCAAGGTTGCGCCGGGCAAAACCGTGCGCCAAGTGGAAGACAAACTCATCAAGGTGGTACCGGACGAGTTCAAGGTCGACGTGCACCACTGGCTGATACTGCACGGACGCTACGTATGCATAGCCCGCAAACCACGCTGCGGCAGCTGCACCATAGAAGATCTGTGTGAATACAAAGACAAGACCGACGAATAGCCGCCGACCAGACAGCCGCGCCCGAGGCCGGATTAGATGTCCACCAGCTCCACGTTGGCTAGGCTGTCCAGACTGCCACCCATAAAAACCGCACCCACCCGCTGAAACCGCGCGACACCGTCGGTGGCCAAGAAGACGGTTTTACCGCCATGGGCAGAGGCCAAGCCATGCTCAGTCAGCGCCGCCGCAACGGTAGACGCGGCTGTTTGTGCCGAATCAATGACCCGAACCCCGTCACCCAACAGCCGCTGCAGCGCGTCACGAAACACAGGAAAATGGGTGCAGCCCAACAACAGCGTCGAAGGCGACGTCGCAGAGACCGGCGACCGGGTGATTCCACTGACACCGACCAGCAAAATCGCGTCAGACAACGTAGACGCCACACTGCCCTGTTCCGCAAGCGTCACCCACAGCGGACACGGACGCCCCAACACTCGCAGGGTTGGCTGACCGCGCAGAAGCGCACGTTGATAAGCACCACCGGCAATGGTGCTTTCGGTGGCCAGCACCGTGACACCGCTGGCATCGGCAACCGCACAGGCCGCCGCCGCACCGGGTTCCACCACACCGAACACCGACAGCGGAGCAAACTCTTGGGCCAAGGCATCCAAGGCCGTTGCAGAGGCGGTATTGCACGCCACCACCAAGGCCTTAATACCGCGCTGCACCAAGGCACCTGCCGCCTGGCGCGCATAACGAACCACGGTCTCGGCAGACTTCGTGCCGTAGGGTAAGCGGGCGGTATCGCCTAAGTAGATAAAGTCCTCGGTAGGCAGCTGCCGCTGCAAGGCGGCCAACACGGTCAGACCGCCCATGCCCGAATCAAACACACCGATGGGCAGGTTCGCATCGCTCACGACGCGCACCCCGCCACCGGCGCAACAAGACGCCGAGTCAGACTAGGAATAGTCCCGACCACGCTTGGCGCCTAACCGCAGACGCAGGGCATTGAGCTTGATAAAGCCCGCCGCGTCTTTCTGATCGTAGGCACCTTGGTCGTCCTCAAAGGTCACCACATCGGCGTCGTACAAGCTGTCGCTGGAACTGCGACCCACCACGCTGACCGAACCCTTGTAGAGTTTCAGCGTCACGGTGCCGTTTACCGGCGTTTGAGATTCGTCGATCAAGGCCTGCAGCGCCTTACGCTCGGGAGCCCACCAGTAACCGTTGTAGATCATCTGGGCGTAACGCGGCATCAGTTCGTCTTTCAAGTGGCCGACCTCACGATCCAGCGTCAACGACTCCATGGCGCGATGGCCCTTCAGCAAAATGGTGCCGCCGGGGGTTTCGTAGCAGCCGCGAGACTTCATGCCGACAAAGCGGTTTTCCACAATGTCCGAGCGACCCACACCGTGCATACCGCCCAAACGGTTCAGCTCCGCCAACATAGCACCCGGCGTCAACGGCTTGCCGTCCAGCGCAATCGGATCGCCATGCTGATAGGTCAGCTCGATTTCCAGCGGCTGATCCGGCGCCTCTTCCGGCGCGACCGTCCAGCGCCACATGCCTTCATCTGCGGGCTTGGCCGGATCTTCCAGACCGCCCCCCTCGTAAGAAATGTGCAGCAAGTTCGCGTCCATGGAGTAAGGCGACTTGCCGCCACGCTTGTAGTCCACGGGAATCTGATGCTTCTCGCAGAAGTCCATCAGCGCCTCACGAGAGTTCAGATCCCACTCGCGCCAAGGCGCGATGACCTGCATGTCGGGATCAAGCGCGTAAGCCCCAAGCTCAAAGCGCACTTGGTCGTTGCCCTTGCCAGTAGCGCCATGGGCCACCGCCGTCGCACCGGTTTCTCGCGCAATCTCCACCATCCGCCGCGTGATCAACGGCCGGGCGATACTGGTGCCCAGCAGGTATTCGCCTTCGTACACCGTATTGGCACGGAACATGGGATAGACGTAGTTGGCAACAAAGTCTTCGGTGAGATCTTCGATGTAGATTTCCTGCACACCCATGGCCTTGGCCTTCTCGCGGGCAGGTTCCACCTCTTCGCCCTGACCGATATCGGCGGTAAAGGTCACTACCTCGGCGTTGTAAGTCTCCTGCAGCCAACGGCAGATGACGGAGGTATCCAACCCGCCGGAGTAAGCGAGGACGATTTTGTTTTTGTCAGACACGAAATTTCCTTTATCCAAAGCGAAAGCAAAGCGGTGGGCATTTTAGGGCAAGGAGGGTTGGGAGGGAAATTTTGGATTAGCAGCAGCTCCGAACACCCCGAAACCCAAGAGGCACATTATTTCATCTTGAAACGATTGCGCACACCCAAGCCGAACAAAAATAGGCAAGCCGCCGACAACAAAGAATGCAAATCATTCATTACACTAAGCCAAAATGGTTTATATCCTTCATCACCGTAGAGGCATCTCGATATCCTCACTTGCTCCATTCTATCTGCAGGCAAGATAATCAGCGCTGCGTTAAGTCTTTCCCTAGCGATAGCAGTCAGTGGATCCACTCCATCTTTCTCCAATTTACACTCCAACTGCCAATTCTCTTTGATATCTGAGAGGCTCGGCCGTTCAACAAGAGCCGCCCATTGAATCACCGCTGTAACGCCAAAAATAATGAGAGCCCATGCCAAAGGGCGCACCAAACTCTGCCCGAAACAAGAAAGCACTCGGTACATGACGATACCCAGCTTGTGGGCATTGCTAGTACTTTCTAGCGTGAGCTTGGAGTGCAACTCATGAGCGAAGTAACTCAACTCGTGCTCATAATCTCCCACGTCTTTCGCCATTTGCTTGAGCTTACGGTATGCCTCGGTATTGGGAACACCATTAGGACCTTTGGGCAACCATGGGATGAGCATCGTCGCAAGATGAGGAGGCTGCTTAAACGTCACGAAATTAAAGTCAGGGACTTGTTCAAAAGTGCAGTCGATGAAACTAAGGACCTTTCTAAAGTCCGCGTTTTGCAGATCACACGAACCATGAAAACGCACATCTTT
>JAACDS010000431.1 GCA_009936895.1 Pseudomonadota bacterium | reverse complement strand
TGCAGAGCCAGTTCCCACCGCCCTATGTGCCCGGTATGGACGCTGCGGGCATTGTTGATCAGGTCGGTGAGGGCGTCTCAACAGGCATTAAATTGGGTGATCGTGTCATGGCCATGGTGGTGCCCAAGGCGAGTCACGGTGCCTACAGAGAGCAGTTGGTTCTGAACCAATATGCGGTGGTACCAGCGCCCGCGAACACCACGCACCTGCAAGCCTCTACCTTGCCAATGAATGCCTTAACGGCTCGACTCTCCCTGGATTTATTGGAGCTTTCCCCCGGTCAGGTGTTGGCTGTCACTGGCGGCCCGGGCGCTTATGGCGGCTACGTGATAGAGCTGGCAAAAGCTGCTGGTTTGACGGTTATCGCCGATTCATCGGAAAGCGATCGGGCGCTGCTGGAAACGCTGGGCGCCGACGTGGTCGTTGCCAGAGGCGAGGGCTTCGCAGAACGCATCCGAGAGCACTTTCCCGATGGGGTTGATGGTGTGGCCGATGGTGCGTTGCTGAACGATAAGGCGATTCCTGCCGTGAAAGATGGTGGTGCCTTTACCGCCATTCGCGGCTTTAGAGGCGAGCCCCAACGGGATATTCGATTTACCGAAACCTGGGTGACCCAATACAATGAACGCTACGACTTGTTAGACGCGCTGCGTCAGCAGACGGAGCAAGGGCAGTTAACCCTTCGGGTAGCGGATGTCGTGCCTCCAGAACGGGCTGGCGACGCGCATCAACGCCTAGCTGCGGGTGGTACACGAGGTCGGATCGTGATCGACTTTACGTGAATGTCACCGGGGCAATGCATCACTGTTCGGTCAATCAGTCAGGGTATGGAGAGACGGGATGAGACTTGGGATAAATGGCACAGGGTTGGTGCAGCAAGCTTCGGTTCAAGCGGTCATCGATCATGCAAGACAGTCGGCTGAAGACGGCTTCGCACACTATTGGCTGGCGGAACACCCAACCGGCGGTTTTGATGCCATCACGGTTTTGGCGCTTGTGGGAGCTCAGGTGCCTGATATCGAATTGGGCACGGCCATCGTGCCGACATTTCGCAGACACCCCATGGCGCTCGCCGGTCAGGCGCTTACCGCGGCGAATTCGCTGGGCGGACGTTTTACGTTGGGCATCGGTTTATCTCATGAGCCGATGATGGCGCAGCTGGGCATCGCCTTTGACCGACCAATCCGCCATTTGCGCGAGTATTTGAACGTTTTGATGCCTCTGCTGAGCGACGGTGAGGTGGACTTCAGCGGTGAACTCTTTCGTTCCAGCGGTCGGTTTTTCCAGCCGCCAGAGAAACCGGTTGAGGTATTGGTCGCAGCCCTTGGCCCTCAAGCCTTGGCCGTTGCCGGCCGGCTAGCCCAGGGCACTACGCTGGCATGGGTGGGGCCCAAAACCGTAAAAGAACATATCGTTCCGACGATCAGCGACGCTGCTGCCGCCGCTGGGGCGTCTGCACCGAGAATACTGGCCACCTTGCCCGTCTGTGTGACGTCGGAGCCGTCCAAGGTCCGTGAGTCGATTGGCCGGGGGCTGTCTATGTACGGCAAGCTGCCCTCGTATCGAGCCATGTTCGAACGTGAAGGCGTCGAAGGCCCAGCCGATTTAGCCATCGTGGGCAGTGCTGCAGAGGTCGAAGACGGCATCGCGGCGCTGGCTGTGGCCGGCGTGACAGACTTTGCACCCTCGGAGTATTGTTTGGGCACAGAGCAACGCTTGGACACACGCGCTGTATTGAAAACTCTAATTCAAAAGGAATAGTCCATGAATCTGAAAACATTGGATCCCAACGCATCGGCGGCTGAGGTACTAGCGGCGCTTGAAGAAGCTGGTGCGGTGATCGTCAAGGATGTCATCGATGCGCAGACCGTGGATCGATTCAACGAAGAAGTCATGCCCTATGTTGAGAGAACGCCCATGGGTCGGGACGACTTTACAGGCAAAACGACTAAGCGAACCGGAGCGCTCGCTTCCCGTTCAGCGACCTGCCGAGACTTGATCGTAAACGAGATGGTGCTCGGCGCGGCGGAAGCTTTTCTGCAGCCTTTCACGAGTAGAATCCAGCTGCATCTCACGCAAACGATTCAAATTCATCCGGACAGTCCGGCCCAGCAAATTCATCGAGACCGATACGCCTGGGGCACCTATTTACCGCTCAGCGTTGAACCCCAATTAAACACGATTTGGGCGATGACAGATTTCACTGCGGAAAACGGTGCCACCCATTGCGTTCCCGGTAGCCATCGCTGGCCATGGGAGCAAAAACATGAGCCTGAGCAAATGGTTCAGGCAGAAATGACGAAGGGATCGGTGTTTTTTTATACCGGCAGTATCCT
>JAACDS010000098.1 GCA_009936895.1 Pseudomonadota bacterium | reverse complement strand
TGATTTTTGACGCCAACAGTGTGTTTGAAATGGGCGCGCTGTATGGCCCCAGCCAGATTTGTGCGTTAGCGACATTGAACGGTCAGCCCGTGGGCGTACTGGCGAATGACTGCCAGCACTATGCCGGGGCTATGACCGCTGAGGCGGCACAAAAATACCGGCGTTTCGTTGAAATGTGCGACCCCTTTCATTTACCGATCGTGAATTTGATCGACCAGCCGGGCTTTATGATCGGACCGGAATCCGAGGCCGCGGGCACCATTCGTTACGGCATGGCGGCGGTAGCCGCCGCTGCTCAGTCCACGGTGCCTTGGGCAGTCATCCAGGTGCACAAGGGTTTCGGTGTAGCCACCGCAGCACACTATGCCCCGGGTGCTTACATATTGGCTTGGCCTTCCGTAGAATCCGGCCCGCTGCCGGTTGAGGGCGGCGTAGCGGTCGCCTTTCATCGTGAAATCGCCGCAGCGCCGGATCCTGAAGCCAAGCGTCGGGAACTGGAAGATCGTTTGCGCGAGGCGCGGTCACCGTTTCCTCGCGCGGAGTCGTTTGCTGTTCATGAGCTGATCGACCCACGCGAAACCCGCCCGGTGTTATGTGAATGGGTCGAGTGGATTCAGCCACAGCTGGACACTCTGGTTGGCCCAACGCATTTTCCGGCACGACCGTAAAACGACGCTCGAGGGCGTTTGAATAATTTGTCTAACGACACCGTTTATTGGAGAACTACATGTCTATTTCATTTGCCGATCAGGTCGCCATTGTCACCGGAGCGGGTGGCGGATTGGGTCGTTGTCATGCCCTTGAGCTGGCTCGCCGTGGTGCCAAGGCCGTGATTAACGATTTGGGCGGCACCATGGACGGAAGCGGCGGTTCTTCCGATGCGGCCGAGGCCGTGGTCGCCGAGATCAAGGCCATGGGCGGTGAAGCTATTGCCAACGGCGGTTCTGTGTCAGATCGAGCCGGTGCCCAAAGCATGGTGGACGACGCCATGAACTCTTGGGGGCGCGTTGATGTGCTCATCAACAATGCGGGAATTTTGCGCGACAAGTCATTTTCTAAAATGACGCTAGACGATTTTGAGATGGTTGTGAACGTACACCTGATGGGCGCAGCCTATTGTTCACATGCTGTATGGCCAATCATGCGCGCGCAAAACTACGGTCGTATTTTGATGACGACGTCACCGAGTGGTCTGTACGGCAACTTCGGTCCAACCAACTACGGCGCAGCAAAGATGGGTCAGGTTGGTTTGATGAACAGCATGAAAATTGAAGGGGCCAAGAACAATATTCACACCAACAGCATTGCGCCGGTCGCCGCTACCCGAATGACCGAGAACCTGATGCCTGAAGAAGTGCTGGAAAAGCTGGGGCCAGAACTGGTGACCCCTGCGGCCATCTTCTTAGTCAGCGAGGAAGCGCCAAATGGTGTTATCTTGCAAGCCCAAGGCGGCCAGTACTCCCTTGCAGCGGTAGTGGAGAACAACGGCGTGAACCTAGGCGTTGATGCAACAGCGGATGATGTGGCGTCGAGCTACGAGGCGATCGTTGATATGGCCGAAGTGAAAACCCGAGGCATGTTGCAGCTTAACTAGAGCGGAGAAGATATCGGGGTTGGAAGCCATCAGCCCCGATGGCTGATCGATCAATAAACGGGAACTCAATCCATGGCAGCCCTAATACTTACGTTGATATTGGCCTTTGTCATGGCCGGTCTGCTTTGGTTTGTCATCGGTAGCCGAATTCAGTTTGTTGACGACTCTCGCGAAAACGATTTGGCGAACCTCGTGATCTATGGTCTTGGAGCCCTCCCAGTCAGTTTCGTGATCGTCTTCTTTGGTATTGGCGGTTAATGCCTTAGATTCATGCAGCTCCCCATCGACATAGACAGCGTTAAGGGCTTTTTGCATCCGGACGAAGGTGCGGCGCTATACCAGTACGCGCAGGCATCGGCATCACTGGGGCCCTGTTTGGAACTGGGCAGCTACTGCGGCAAGTCGACGGTGTATCTTGGCACTGCAGCGCGTGACGCTGACGGCCAAATGTTTGCCGTTGATCATCATCGAGGTTCCGAAGAGCATCAGCGCGGTGAGGAATACCACGACCCGGAACTGTTCGATGCAACAGTGCAACGTATGGACTCTCTCCCGGCTTTGCGACGCACCCTGTCCCGAGCGGAATTAGAACCTTGGGTGATTCCTGTGGTTGCCGCTAGCGCGCAGGCCAGCAAATACTGGGCTATCCCACTGGGCATGGTGTTCATCGACGGTGGTCACAGTCTGCACGCTGCGATGACGGATTACCGAAGCTGGAGCACGCACGTTGTTGTCGGGGGCATTTTGGCCATTCACGATATCTTTCCAGATCCAGCAGACGGTGGTCAGGCGCCCTTTGAAATTTACCGCTTGGCCCTCGCCTCGGGTTTGTTTGAAGAAGTGGAGATGCGACGTACCTTGGCGATTCTGCGTCGGATTTGAGCCCTAGGCTGGCTCGATGGTCTTGAACAAACTAGACGCCGGTGTGAGATCAAACAGCGCGTCCGCTGCCAGCAGAACAGCGCCTGCCGTCCATGTGGGTTTCTCGTCCGGCCAGTAGGCATCATCAGGAAAGACATAGCCCGTCCACCAGCTGCCGTCGTCGAGCTGAAAGCGCTGAATGTTTTGATACAACGTGGCAGCTCGCTGGCTTTCGCCGGCAACAACACAGGCCATAATGAGTTCGCAGGTTTCGGCCACGGTGATCCAGGGCTGCTCCTCGACGCAGCGACAGCCAAGGCCCGGCTCTACGAAGGTGTCCCATTTCTCTTTGATACGTTGTTTCGCCGCCTCACCGCTGATGACCCCGGTCAAAACCGGATAAAACCAATCCATGGAGTAGCGGGCTTTAGACTCCCATGTGCGATCAAAGCATTCGGGTTTGTTGCGCAGGGCATCGCCAAGCCGGTGACGGGCGGTTCGCCATAGGGTGCAGTCTTCGCCCAAGGCGGCGGCAACATGGCAGGCGCAGGCGAGGGATTTGTATATGGCGCTGCAGCCTGTCACCAGTGCGTCTTTTGACGTACCGGTTTGGCTGTCGACGGCCCAATAAATCTCACCGCTGGGTGCTTGCTGAGCTAAAACGAAGGTCATGGCCTTTATAAGCATGGGCCAAAATCGGCGCAAAGCAGCGGTATCGCCAGTGGCCAAGTAGTAGTGCCACAGACCGGTAGCCACGTAGGCGACAAAGTTCGTTTCAGCGCGGGTGTCATCTGCAACGGCGTTGTTCTGATAGGCCGCGAACCAAGCACCGTTTTCGCGCTGGTTGTTGGCCAACCAACCAAAGCCCTTGAGCGCAGCGTGATGATGGCCAGCCACGGTCAGTCCCATAATCGCTTCTACGTGATCCCAGGGATCGGTGATGCCGCCTGCAAACCAAGGCAGCGCGCCGCTAGGCAGCTGTAGCCGAAGAATGTAAGCGGCTGTGGCCTGCAAATTTTCGGCGAGCATTATGGGTGCGGCGGTCATGGGTTAGGGTTGCCTGAAGTACATGACCACACTCTTGCCCAATAAGGGGTTAAGCAATCGATCAAGTGCTTGGGTTAACCATGGCCGGTGCATCAGATCCCACACCAGCAAGCGGTGATATTGCGTTACCAAAAAATGCTCATCGGCGTTTTTCCAAAACAAGCACTTCAGCCACCAATATGGTACATGCAGGCTGTGGGCCCAATGGCGGGTCAGGAATTTCATGCCCAAATTCTGAATCCGCTGCTTCAACTCGCCGGTACGAAAAATTCTGACGTGTCCGCCTTCGACTTCGTGATACGCATCGCTGAGCTGCCAGCAGACCCATTCTGGGAAATAGCGCGGCACACTGACGGCGAACAAACCGCCGGGTTTCAGCACTCGGTGAATCTCATCAAGAAAGCTGGCGTAGTTTGGAATGTGTTCCAGCACTTCGGAGCAAATCACATGATCAAAGGCGTTATCAGCGAAGGGCAGTTGGTGACCGGTACCTTGGATAAAGGCGCAGTATCCTCCCTTATCGGCAGGCATAGGAAATTCCTGCAAACGGTTTTTGGCGGTTTTTAGGTCGTTCAAGCCAAGATCCAGTCCGACGATTTCCGCATCGGCCAAGAGGTAGGCGGAAATGCTGTGACGGCCCTCACCGCAGCCTAGGTCCAATAGCCGATCTCCGGGGCGTACGTTCAATCGGTCAAAGTCGATGGTTTCAAGACTCACGGGCAGTTACCTGATGATAGTGTTGAGTAAATTCCTGAGCAGCACGTGCCCAGGAAAATCGCTCAACAATGCGTTGTCTGCCCGCTCGACTCAAGCGCGTGCGCTCCTTAGGGTGATCAAACAGATAGGCAATCGCGTCGGCCAATGCCTGCGGGTTTTTACTGGGCACGATCACTCCCGCGTCACCGACTACTTCGGGGAGCGCGCCACCGTCCGTGGAAACTAAGGGCACTTCGCAGGCCATGGCCTCACCTGCGGGAAAGCCGAAGCCTTCGTATTCCGAGGGCACAACGGCGACGCTGGCTCGGGCGTAAAGCCTGACGATGTCGTCGAAGGACAGACCGTGATGGAATTCAATGCGCTCATTCAGGCCCAGTGAATGGATGAGCTTCTCGGTTTTACCACCTTTTTTAGGCGCTCCAATGAAAGTGAGCTTCAGATCGGGGTACTGCTTCGCCAGCACGGCGACAGCGGGAATGAGGTGTTGAGTGCCTTTGAGCGGCTGGTCCGCACTCGCCGTGGTGATGAGGTGAAAGGGTTCTCTGGCAATCTCTGGCATTGGCTGAAACAGTTCACTGTCGATACCGTTAAGCACCACGGAAATACGAGCTGCAGAAATATCGAAGGAACGGCTGATGTCTCGCTGGGAATTTTTGCTTACCGTGGTGATATGCGGTAGCAGGCGGGCCACGCGTATTTGCATGCGTAAAAACAGATGCCAGCGCCGGATCAACAGACTCATACCCCAGTCAATGTTGTTTTGCAGCGCGATGTCTCGATCAAAAGTAATCGGATGGTGAATCGTGCTGGTGACCGCATAGCCGCGACGCTGCAATCCCAGCAAGCCGGTGCACAAACTTTGATTGTCGTGAACGATGTCGTAGTCCGGTCGCTGGGTTTTGAAATAGCGCAGTAGACGATGCCCGAAGGTAAAGGGTTCCGGAAAACCGCCGCTTAAAAACGACAGCCATTCGAATACGTTGATGGGATCCATCCACCTCTGTTGGGCTAATGCCCGTATCGGCTCCGGGTGCTCGTACAGATTCAGGCCGGGTAGCCTGATAAGACCGACCCGAGGATCCAGATCAGGATAGGGTTCGCCAGAGATCACATCCACGCTGTGCCCTAGGTCCACCAAGGCCTTGGACAGATGCTTGAGATACACACCTTGGCCACCGCTGAAGGGATTGCTGCGATAGCCCAGTAAGGCGATCTTTAATGGCCCGTTAGGGCGGGAGACATGCGTGGCGAGGGTTGCGTCGGTAATGTGGGCTAGTCCAGCCGGAACGTTCGCTCATGGTAAAGCACCGCCCGGTTTCTGAATAGACCGCATCGGCGGCTCTGCACTACAAATCGGCAGATTTACTCTGGCAGCGAGCCCAGAACATGAATAGAATTTGGTCCAAATTATTTAAAAATGAATTCCATTCATGTCTCAAGTTGAAATACGCCACCTGCGAACGCTGGTTGCCCTTCGGGAAACCGGGAGTTTGGTTGAAGCCTCTGAGCGTATGTTTTTGACTCAATCCGCGCTCTCTCACCAGATCAAGGAACTGGAAGGGCGGCTGGGCTGCTCGTTGTTCTTGCGCAAAACTCGGCCCGTGCGTTTTACCAGCGCGGGTAATAGGCTTCTGGAACTGGCTGACGAGGTGCTGCCACGACTGCACAAGGCGGAACTGGATCTGCAGCGCTTTGCTGGTGGAGAAACGGGTCGCATCATCATGGCCATTGAGTGCCACAGTTGTTTTGAATGGCTGCTGCCCGCCATTGATGCTTATCGAAATGAGTGGAGTGATGTGGAGCTGGACATATCCAGTGGTTTTCACTTTGCACCCTTGCCGGCCCTAGCGCGGGGTGACTTAGACCTCGTGATCACAGCGGATCCGGCGGGTGAAACCGGAATCGCTTACTTTCCGATATTCAGTTAC
>JAACDS010000097.1 GCA_009936895.1 Pseudomonadota bacterium | reverse complement strand
GCGTCAAAACACTCAGCGGGGCGAGAGCCTGCCATTCGGTCTCAGGTGAAGCCGAGCCTAGATGAGATTGTGAAAAATCGGATCGCGACGGGGCAATTGTCGCGAAACGAATTGTTAGGACATATGCGTCGTCGAGTGCAACGTTAACCGATGAAAGGCGTTGATTGATGTCGATCATAAACAGGGAGCGCCAGATTTAGGCTCAACCGCCCGCATCAGCCATCATCACATACCTCTCAAGGCTGCCAGTCAGAATCGAGTCCCAACGGGTAAGACGGCCAAGGGCCTGTCCTATCAGATATTTAACATTTTCCGCGCGCGCTTACTGGCGCAGAAGATTCAGCGTAGATCTCAGCAACTCATTTGTGTTGGTTAAAACAAAACTTGCCATTTGCTGAAGCATTTGCTGTTTTGAGAGCAATGCACTCTCCAAAGCGTAGTCTGCATCAATAATGCGACTCTTCGCGCCCTCCATCTGAAGCGAACTGTCCAACAACCGCTCCATTCGATAGTCCACTGCACGCGAAACAGCGCTGAGACCCGCTTGCGAGTCCGCCGAGTAAGCTAGCGCTTGATCTAAGATCGTCAGCGCGGAATTTGCTCCTGCCGCCGATCGGACGTCAATTGAACTGACACTTTCAAGCTCCGAGACAATAGGGTTCGAGTCAATCTCAATTCGATTACCAACGAATTGCACGCCATATGAGCGACCGGAGTCCTCTTCAAAACCGTAAAGGCGATCAAACAATTTAGTCAGCTCATCCTTATCAAGGTTCTGGTCTTTCTTCGTGACAACGATTTCATCGACGCGTAGCGCCGCATCAGCTTGCACAATTTGCTCGCTGGTATCGACAACGACATTGTCTATGTACAGATTCGCTCCGGCAGCTCTACCACCACTGGCATCCCAGGTGCCGGCAACAAAAACAAATTTATAGCTCCCCTCTACGTTTACTGTTTGCGTCACGGTTGCCCAATTCGTACTGGCGCTGGCAGATTCGCCAGTCTGGTTGATAAGCTCTTGAATCTCGCCCGTATTTTCATCGACGAGATAGCCAATCACGTCGTAAGCATCAGAGCCTCCGGTGGCTTGCCAATCGAAGCTCACCTCATCACCAGGCTTTAACGAGATAGCGTCATTACTCACCAAATATGGGCCATGCAGAATGCCAAAGCTGGGCACTGTTACCCCGGTGGACTGAAGCTGAACAGAAAGGCCCGACCCATCTGAACTGTTATTCGCTAATTTAGCCGCGTAATTTGCTCCTGAGGGAGCTGCGCCGTCATGAGGAGCAACTCCCGCTACAGATGCCGGAAACTGTGTGTCATTAGGCGTTGGCTGGCCGGCCACGCTATCAACGCCGCCCAGACGCAATTGTTGCGTAAACGTTTGCCACCCAGGAATGGTCGTATCGCCAGCGCTTCCGTCTTCAAATGTGCCGTTTTCAAAGGTGACTTCTTTGTCGCTTCTGACCCCACTCACAAAAACCACCCGATAGTCGCCATTCGTTTCAATTGTTTTACTCACCGTGCCCCAACCGCTGGAAGCGGTACCTTGACCCGTTTCGTTGAGCAGTACTTCCGAGTGCCCTGTCGATTCATCAATGATGTAAGCCATTACGTCGTAATCGCCTGTGCCGGCCATGCCACGCCAGTCGAAAGACAACACATCTCCGGCTTCGAGTGGATAACTCTCAGCACTCTGCAACGCCGGACCATGCACTATGCCCACATTGGGCATACTCACAGGCCCGCTTCTCAGCTCTAGCGAACTTCCGCCTGCGACGTTGGCATCAGCCACCTCTTGAAAAGAAAACTGCAGGCTTCCTTCCGAATAAGCGCCATCTGCGGTTGCGGCTAGCGTGCCATTGGCGAAGGCTGGCAACTGCAAATCCTTCGGCGCAACATGGTTTCCGATTCTCGACGCGCCGTCTAGAACAACCCGTTGCGCGATTTTATTCCAGCTACCAAAAGCATCTGATCCGGCGTTATCTTGCAACGCTGAATCTATTTCAAAGGCGAGTTTCAGATCCAAGGAACCCGCATCTAAATCCGACGAGTCCCTGTCCATCACCGCCACAACATCGGCAGTTTCACCATTGCCCCGATACAGTTTGCCATTGACGAGCGATAGCGCATCGCGCCGAACATTCACTTCGGAATCTTCCGTAATCGGTCGGAGCTGGTTGTCTGAAAAATGGCCCACTGCAGACTGGTTGTATACCGAGAACACTTCGCTGGAGACCAGTTCAACCGTACCACTGATCAAAGCAGTGTCTGAGCCACCCGAGAGGCCAAGGTTAACGACGGCACCGACCCGCGAGGACACTTGCGAGTCTTCCGTCAGTTTTTGCACACGCAACGTGTCGTAGCCTGCCTCGCGTCGACCGTTCTCAATCAAAATGTCTCTACCGGAACGATCCTCTAGCAAAATCTCCCCGCCAATCGTTTTCGCCTGCACACCCGTTTGACCAGAGATTTTATTGATCGCGTCAACCGCCTCACCGACTTCGGTGGGGCCTATGGAAAAATTGCCCGTTTCAGCGCCATTGATTGTGAGGCTGTATATTTGAGGCCCGCTGCCATCCGAATACAGCCGCGCTCGTGTTTCCGCCTTCGCGGCAACCCCGGTAGTTGATGTTTCATCGTTGATCTTCTTGGCGATCGTTTCGGCACTGACATCTGCCTTCCAACGCAACGTCACCATATCGCCATCATTACCCGTCAGCTTGAT
Source organism: Pseudomonadota bacterium (assembly GCA_009936895.1). Lineage (GTDB taxonomy): Bacteria > Pseudomonadota > Gammaproteobacteria > Pseudomonadales > Azotimanducaceae > UBA4421. Next base: position 5,366 of record JAACDS010000097.1, on the reverse strand, counting down.
TTCGCTGTTTGTCGTTGTACGCACTACGTCTGCTTGACTGGTAGCAGGACCGAAGGCGGCTTCACCGCGACTCAGATAGGTGAACGCGCCAATTTCATCGCTACGAAAACCCGAGAAACGATGCGAGATGACATCACGAGCATCTCCGCCAACATGGAACTGTCTATAATCCTGCTCACCTTGCAGCAGCTTGTGGCCGTTATATAGCGAGCTCTGAGTGAGGCGATCTATCTCCGCGGTGAGTTGATTCACCTCGGCTTGAATAGAGCCCCTGTCTAACTCGGCGGTTGAATTCGCTGCCTGCATAGACAGCACTCGAATGCGCTGCAGCATGTCTTTTACTTGCTCAATAGCGCCATCGGCGGCATTCAGAATCGCAGAAGAATCGGAAATATTCTTGGTCGCTTGACTTTCCCACGCGATACGCGCGCCCAAGGTCAGCGAGGCGTAAAACGCCGCGGGATCATCCTTGGCTTTTGAGATGTCTAAGCCGGTACTGAGTTTTTCCGTACTGATCGCAACATGATCGGTCGATTTATTAAGTGTCGACTGAGCGAGTAGTGCCGACGAGCTCAGTGAACTGATATTGTTCATTTCGATACCCCGTGTCTGTGACGGGGTAAAGCAAAATGTAAGCCAACTTATACCTCATTGTTTTATATCATTTTTTCTATATTTTTCGAGCGTCAAAATTCCGACGAAAATGATTTTACCTGTATCGCCCGATGAGCGACTCCAGCCGAAAGAAGTATTGGAGGCCTCCGTCAGCTACCAGCAATGAAAATTTCCGCCACGAGAGAATTCTGGGGAGAGCATGGCACGGCAACCGTTTTGGAAGCGCTTCAATTGGGACTGAAAACTATCGAAGCCGCCTGTCATCGCTAAACGCCGCCTCTGGAACGCGCATCACGTGGTGCATACCCATCCACCGCCCAAGCGACCGAGTGTTTGGCAGTACTGGGCATGACCGGCGCGGTAATTGAGCAGAACTGACCCGCACCCTCCCCAATCGAACCATCCTCAACTGGAGTGCGTCGCACCCTTCACGTAGATACTGGCCAGACCGCGGATACGCTGCTCAAACTGCATCACGTCTTTTACCCGGCGTTTACAGCCTGCAGCGGCAAGATTGAGTACGGTTGCCGCGTCAGCCGGTGTAACACCTTGCAGCCCATGCCCGGTTTTCGCATCCGCTTGCACCTGCTCGAACACGGCCGTTAATCTTGCCTCGAATTGGCGATTGGCATTGGCCACCACATCGCCACAGAGTCGGCTGTACTCGTCTTCCAGCTCGGACCCGTGATCCGATTCCACGACCAGACTTAAAAATCGGCTGTGTCGAATAAACAGCGCCCGAAAGACGCGTTCTGCAACATCCGTTTTGTCGTCTCCGCGGAGTACTTTGTCGATATCGCGCAGAAGAATTTCATGCACATTGACGGATACGGAACGGAAGATTTCGTCTTTGTTTTTGAAATAGGAGTACAACGACGCGCGGGAAACGTCCGCTTTTTCCGCAATATCATTCATCGATGTCCGTCGATAGCCGTATTGGCAAAACTGAGCTAATCCAGCATCCAAAATACGTTGATGTTTCTCGTTATCAGACACAGCAGTCCTCCTGTTTAGCCCTCGGCCTGAAGCGCATATATCGAATTGACAAAATATGCGTTTTTTGTCAATTTCACAACAACTCCCAACACACGCACCGAGGTATGTCATGACCGACGCCCACACCCTTCACGGCAAAACCGCCATTGTGACCGGCGCATCCAGTGGCATCGGGCGTGCAACAGCGGAACTGCTAGGCCAGAAAGGTGCGCATGTATACCTCGTTGGTAGAACCCAAACCGCCCTCGATGAGGTACGAAACCTTATCGTTAAAGCCGGCGGCACTGCGAGCGTGGCCTGCGTCAACATCAATGAAACTGGCCGCATTGCCTCCTTAGTCCAGCGGGCACTGGACGAGACCACACGGCTGGACATCATGGTGAACAACGCCGGTCTTGAATATCCCGGCTCCATCATCGACGGCGAAGCGGATCAATGGCGAGAAATGGTCGACACCAACATCCTCGCTCTGCTCTCGGGTTGTCAGGCTGGGGTAAAAGCCATGCGCACCTGCGGCGCTCAAGGCCATATCGTTAACGTGTCTTCGGTATCCGCGCAACGACCGAATTCCGGCGTGTATGGCGCAACCAAACATGCGGTCAATGTCATCTCATCGAGCCTTCGAGACGAACTGGAAGACGACGACATTCGCATCACCAATGTGATGCCCGGCGCAACATCGACTAACTTCGCACGCAATTTTCCACCGGCATTCGCCGAGCAGTTCATCAATGCAGCCGGGCTGGACATCCCCTTTACCCCCGGGCAACGCCTGCCCGCCGAGATATTGAACACGTTGGCAAACAACCTCAAACCCATGCTGTGTAATCCCATTGACGTGGCCAACGCTGTGATCTATGCCGTGAGCCAGCCGATCAACGTTAATATTGCTGAAATTGTGGTGCGCCCACCACGCGCCATGAACGTCGCCCACTAATCCCGCAGTAACCTGAGGCCAATATGAACACGCTGACTACCACATCGACGGATCTTGATGAAAGCTTGCAACAACTATTCGGCAGCGCCGCCCACACGACGCGCCTGTCAGCAGGTCAGCTCATGGGCGCGCGTGTACACGGCGTGGACGTAACGCAATCGCTGTCTGCCGCTCAAGCCGCACTGCTCGTTCGCCTGCTCGATCATTACAGCATCATCAGCTTTCCCCATCAGGGCGCGACAAACGGCTTTCGCTTGCGGTATCTGGAACGATTGGCCAATCATTTTGGGGCGCCAATACCTCACCCGAAAAATTACGCGAACTACATTGAATACAAAAAACACGGGGTTCCGCTGGAGTTGCCGCCACATGAAAAACAAACCGCGAGTCTGTGTAATCTGGCCTTTCCCGATGACATTCGATGTGTTGAAGACGCCGAAAGCCCGGCGGTATACGTGGTGACCAATTTGCCCGGCAGCGGCCCGGATCAGACAGAACAGGTCACCAGTGGACTGCACTGGCATACCGACATCGAATTTGAACCTGTGCCGCTGTCGACCAGTATGTTTTACGTGCAGCGCGCCCCGACGTCCCGCAAGGCCAAACAGGGCACTTGGGTAGACGACGAACCGCCTGTGGAAGGCTTTTATCACCCAGATTCCGATGCAACCCTCAACGAGAGACGCCTACTACTGCCGCTGAACGGCGAAACCGCTTACGCAGACACGGTTCGCGCCCTCGCCGACCTGCCCGAACAAAAACAACGGCAGTTGGAGCAGACACTGGTGAGGCGACGGCTGCGGGTAACGGACCCTGGCTGGCTTATTCCCTTGGTATATACGAACCCGAGAACAGGCACCAAATCGCTGCACAGCCCTATTTGGGCCTCTCGCGGCAAAAACATTGCGCCGGTGCAAATAGACGGCCTGACAGACCAAGAAACGCGCGAGTTTCTGGACGAGATCGAGGCCCATATCCTGCAGCCCAAGTACCGTTACGACCATGTGCACCAGGCTGGCGATGTCACTGTGTGGAGTAATTTCGCAACGGTACACAATGCACCACCAGCCAAAAGCGTCATCAACTCAGCGGACGATGCCCGACTGATGTATCGCATCAGCTGCAAGGGCGAACCCAGCTACCAACTGCCCAGACCCGATTCCGATGCGTGGCTGGCAGACAACATTCTGCCGCCCTATCGCACACCGAATGCGTTGCTGCAAATGGATGAAAGAAACTGAAGCCGGGTTCAAGTGACGGCTTCAACTGGACACTGATAGCTGCACAAACCCTTACGCAGGAGAGAAGTTGTCGGGAAACGGAGAAGTCTTCACATTTAACTCAGGGCTCTCTACCTACACCGCCTTCCCGTAAGTTTAGAGATCCCTGGGTACTCAACAGAGGTGCGTTGTTAGGTTCAATTGAGAGCCACTGAGTCACACACAAGCTATCCAGCCTCAAGTCATCACCAGTGAGACTCACGGGTGCGGAAGCAATCGTGCTTGTGTTGACCCTGAGCACGGCATGAAAGAATCTATGCAGCCTATTTCTCGTGAAAAAGAAAAGAGAAAAGAGAAAATAAAAACAACAAAAGGTAAAATCAAAGGAGAACAAAATGAGCGTATTTGCTGTGCTTTCTGGTCTCGCTTTGCTTTTCGCAGCGATGACTGGTTCTGTTGCAGACATGTGGATGTTTGACCCAACGGCTTAGTTGCCCAACAGGCAACCTTGCCTTACTCCTACGTAAGGGTTGAAGGCCCTGTCGTAGACATTGAAACCACTTCGTACGAACAACTGCTGGCAATGGCACAACGATATCTGGGAGATACCCAAGGCAACCGATACACTGATGCCAGCGATATTGACGCACAAATCGCGGTTCGAATGAGTCCTGAACGATGGTTAGCCGTGGACTATGGCAAATCAGCATAGCCTAGCGTCATCTCTTCGCACATCGACCTGCCAACATATGGCTAACAATTAAGGGGAGTACATCATGAAAATCGGCATCGCCATGATGAGTCATGAAACCAATACCTTTTCACCTGTGATTACAGATCTCGACCGATTTTCTGCAGGAGCCGGCGAACCCTTGCGTGGCGAGGCGGCACTGGAGGCGTATCGCGGCACTGCATCTTGTCTTGGCGGCTATATCGAGGTTGCTGAAAAACAATCGGTTACTATCGAAATGGGCATCGCTGCGTCGGCACCGCCCAGCGGCCCGGTAGAGAACGCGGCATACGAATACATGTGCGAAGCAATCATCGAACTTGCCGGGCGGGTCGATGCACTACTGCTTGATCTGCACGGTGCGATGACAACAAAGAGCCACCAAGATGGCGAAGGCGAATTACTGCGTCGTATTCGGGCTGAAAACCCCAAGCTCCCTATCGCCATATCGCTAGATATGCACGCCAATATAACGGAACTGATGGTCAGCAACTGCGACGTGCTGACGGGCTATCACACCTACCCTCATATCGACATGGACAGCACGGCGGTGCGCGGCGCTAACGCGTTCTTTGCCATGTTACGGGGGGAAACGAAGCCTGTGCTGCGCTGGGGCAACGCGCCAATGTTGCCCCATGTCATGCGCCAAGGCACCGACGACGAACCGAACAGCAGCCTGCAAGCTAGGGCCATCGAATTTGAGCAGTCCGGCAGCCTCGGTGTCAGCGTTTTCACAGGTTTTCCCCACGCCGACATTTACGACGCAGGTTTCAGCGTTGTCGCGATGACAGATGACGATGCAGATTCCGCTCAAGCGCAGGTCAATGAAATTCTCAGCCACGCTTGGGAGCAACGCGATGCCTTTGTC
>JAACDS010000430.1 GCA_009936895.1 Pseudomonadota bacterium | reverse complement strand
TCAGGCAGTGGAGTTGCTGTGACAGGCAGGAGCTAACCAGAGCGGACATTCATTCAAAGCGCAGCGAATGGCTGCTAAGAGCCCATTGCGAAAGTGTTAATTTCTTGCTGCGCGCGCTCGCAGCGCGGGAACTGACGCTTGGGCGTAAGACTCGATACCACCACTCAGCGGGACAACCGGTCGTTCATGCAACCCGCAGCGAGGATGAACGGTCGACTTCTCACACTTCGGACGAAACCGGTGTTCATTCGTTCTTTCGTCATTGCCGCGCCTCCTATTCCGTCATTTTCAAACCAGGACAGACGGCAAGGTCGATATTTGGGCGTTTCCACCCCTTTATACCCCGTCGGTCTTGGCAACATGTGAGTCACAGGCTAACGTCGCATTCGTGACCGACTAGTTTTGGTGCCCGAGAATTCCGGTGCCGCGTCAGAAATGGATGTCCCGATGGCTTTTCGTGGAGCGCCGATCACTATCGGCATGTTATTTTCGCAAACCGGCGTGACAGCTGTGCTGGAAAGCTCGCAGCGCAAAGCGGCGATGTTGGCGGTATCCCAAATCAACGCGTCGGGGGGTCTGTTGGAGCGCGAGCTTGTGCTGCTCGACTCCGATCCGGCTTCAAACCCGGCCCGTTTCAAAACCGAAGCTGAACGGTTGCTGGATGAAGGCGCGGAGGCGCTTTTTGGCTGCTACATGTCCTCCACCCGCAAGGCGGTTTTGCCCGTTGTGGAGGCGCGAGGCTCGCTTCTGTTCTACCCAACGCTTTACGAAGGGTTCGAGTACATGCCGTCGTGCATCTACTCAGGCGCGGCTCCCAACCAAAATGCCAGGATGTTGGCCGACTACCTGACGGAAATGTACGGCACATGCTATTTTTTCGTGGGCTCGAACTACGTGTTTCCCTACGAATCCAATCGCATCATGCGCGACCTGTTGTCGAACCGGGGGGCGACCGTAACAGATGAGGTCTATATCTCGCTCGACCCTAGCGAGGATGAAATCGCGCACGTCATCAAGATGGTGCGCAGTGCCGGGCCTGTGGTCGTGTTCTCTACCCTCGTCGGCGACGGCGCCGTCCGGTTCTACAAGGCCTATGATGAAGCCGGGTTCGATCGCACCGCTCAGCCAATCGCTTCTCTGACCTTCGGAGAGCCGGAGATCCAAGCACTTGGAAGCGGGTCCGCAACCGGACATATCAAGGCGGCACCTTATTTCAGCATAATAGACACGCCGGCCAACCGGGCATTCGTTGCAGCCTACCGCGAGGCATTCGGTCCTGACTGTGCAATCTGCGCCGAAGCAGAGGCCGCTTACTTCCAGGTGAAGCTTTTTGCAGAGGCTGTCCGTCGTTCCGGAAAGACCGACAGGATGTCGATCATCCGGACCTTGCCGACTTTCAGCCTTGAGGCCCCGCAAGGGTCCGTGCGGGTGGATGGCAGTACGCATCACACACACCTGTGGTCGCGCGTCGCGGTCGTGGGCGAGAACGGTGCGTTTCAGATCATGCGCGAGTCTGCGCGACCTGTGGCGCCAGATCCCTATCTGGTCGCTTTGGAGAACTCTCTGGATGACCTTGTGGCAGACGCAAACCTTGGATGTTTTTTTTGATGGCCCGGTTCCGTCTGCGGGATTTACGGGGCCTTTTCGTGGTCATTGTGCACCCGCGCGATCCTGACGGTCAGGCAATGCTTGAACAGATGGAGCGGATCGGCTGCAAGACTGAGCTTGTCTGGCCTCCAAAGCGGGAACTTCCCCCGAACGCGGACGTCGTGTTTCTGGGCTTGTTTTTCGATAATCGCAAAGATCTGACCAACATGATCCGGCGTTCGGAAAAGCCGGGCCCCGCTATCATCGGTGTTGTCGATTATGAGAACCCGGCCATGCTTGAGTTCGTGCTGGAGATCGGCGCGATCGCAGTCACCTCGAAACCCGTACGCAGTTTCGGAATTTTGACCAATCTCGTGGTTGGTTACGCCAACAGTCTGCGAGAGCAGGAGGCGCAAGACCGAATCACCCGGCTTGAAAAGAAGCTCCTCGGGAAGAGAAATATCGCCGAAGCGAAGACCGTTCTCATCCGAATGCACGGGATGAATGAAGAAAACGCCTATAAATTAATCAGAGAGCGCGCAATGGATAAGCGAATGACAATTGAGGACATGGCACAGGCCATTATCGACGCAAAAGATCTTTTATCAGGCCCCTAAGTTGATTAACCTTTTATCTACACGGTTGGCCAATGATGCCCGGCCGTCCCAGGTATAGCGGTCACTAGCCTTCTCTTAATGGCGGGGACC
>JAACDS010000096.1 GCA_009936895.1 Pseudomonadota bacterium | reverse complement strand
GCGTTATCCCAAGCACCGCCGGCATTCGCCATGGTCAGTGCCAGCAGCACGCAGCCCAACAGAGCGCCACCCAACGTACCGCCCAGGGCTTCTGCGCCGAGGCCAAAGCCAACAACAATAGGTACACCAACAGCAATGATGCCGGGCATCAGCATTTTCTTAAGGGCTGCAGTCGTTGCGATATCGACGCACTTTGCCGTATCGGGTTCTGCGGTGCCTTCCATGAGGCCCGGTATTTCACGGAACTGACGGCGAATCTCCTGAATCATTTCCATGGCAGCCTCGCCGACGGAGGTCATGGTCATGCTGGCAATCAGAAACGGAACCAGCCCACCAATGAACAAGCCGATCAGCACGTCTGGATCGCCAATATGCAGTAGGAACTCACCGCCGCGGTTTGCCGCGACGGTCTCTACGAACGCGGCGATAATGGCCAATGCTGCCAGCGCCGCAGCGCCGATGGCAAAGCCTTTGCCCATGGCGGCCGTGGTGTTGCCCAGTTCGTCCAGTGAGTCGGTGATCGCGCGAGTTTCCTCACCCAGGCCGCCCATTTCTGCAATACCACCAGCGTTATCAGCGATGGGTCCGTAAGCGTCAACGGCCATGGTCATGCCGACAGTGGCCAGCAGGCCGACAGCCGCCACGCCAACGCCGTACAAGCCGGCCAGGGACGTAGAAACGAAGATGATGGCGCAGATGATCAGGATAGGCCCTACCACCGACTGCATGCCGACCGCTAGGCCAGTAATCATGACGGTAGCGGGTCCGGTTTCTCCAGATTCAGCAATGCGTACTACCGGGGCAGACGACGTGTAGTACTCGGTAATCAGACCGATACCGACGCCGCCTGCCGCACCAAATAAAACGGACAGCCAGATGTTGTTGGAAACACCCAAGTTACCCATCACAAAGTAAGCCGCTGCGATAAATAGGATAGGTGTACCAATCATACCGATGCGTAGCGCGACGGCTGGGTTGGCATTCGAGAATGCTCGGACAATGCCGATGCCGATGATTGACGCAATCAGGCCAGTAGAAGCAAGGGCCAAGGGCAGGAACATCAGAGCTGCGCGTGCGTCGCCCTCGCTGGCACCGGGTACCAGTAAATTCAACGAGCCCAATGCCAACGTCGAGGCAATGGCGATGGTAGCGATCATCGAGCCGCAATAGGATTCGAAGATGTCGGAACCCATGCCTGCGACGTCGCCGACGTTGTCACCAACGTTATCGGCTATGACGCCTGGGTTTCGTGGGTCGTCTTCTGGAATGCCTTGCTCAAGCTTGCCAACCAGGTCAGCGCCGACGTCGGCACTCTTAGTGTAGATGCCACCGCCCACGCGGGAGAACAGAGCCACAACCGAAGCGCCCATGCCGAAACCGTGGATGTGGTGTGCGCTTTCTTTGTCGCCGCCAAAGTAGAGGTAGACCAAGCCAAGCCCCATCAAGCCGAGGGATGCAACGGCCAAGCCCATGATGGATCCGCCATAAAAGGCGACGGACAGAGCCGCTGCTTGACCGTCATTGTGCGCAGCAGTGGTGGTACGCACGTTGGCCTGAGTTGCCGTGTACATGCCAAACCAGCCCGCGCAAGCAGACGACAGGGCGCCAGCCACAAATGCGATGGCCGTTTTCTCGCCCAGCCCAGGTGTGAGGTACACCCCAAAGAGCAAGACCAAGGCGAAAATAGCCAACATGGTGTATTCACGCTTCATGAAAACCATGGCGCCTTCGTGAATAGCGTCAGCAATTTTCACCAAATCTGCGCTGCCTGCGTCATAGCGACGCACAATGCCGTAAATGATGACAGCGACCAAAAGGCCAATGGCACCAATTAATGGTGGAATGAGGGTTGAAGTCATTTGAGTCCCCAGCAAATAAAAAAAAAGGTCGAGGTGCGTTAACCGCATGCGACGATCGCGCTCACGGCAAGGCCCCCACTCCGCAGAGCGCGCGTATGATAACAGTGTGACAAGGACTTGCCAGTCGAAATCCCCAATCAAGCGGGTAAAGGCGGTCGGTCAGCCTTGTGCCAGCAGTGCGCGCAAATCAATGATGGCCGCATTGGCGCGGGATATGTGGGAAGCCATGATCAAAGAGTGGTTGGAAACCAAGCCAAAGCCGTCGCCATTCAGAACCATGGGGCTCCACAATGTCTCTTGAGTGGGCTCCAATTCGCGAATAATTTGACGCACGGAGACTCGTGCGGCCTTTTTGTCCAGCACTTCGCCGAAATCGTTTTCCACCGCTTCGAGAACATGCAGCAGGGCCCAGGTGAACCCCCGCGCTTCATAGAATACATTGTCGATTTCAAGCCAAGGGGTTTGCACCATCTGTTCGACTGGCGTTGCCGTGCTCTGACTGGCGTTGGCGTCGCCGGCTAGGGATGTATCGAGTTGGCGTTTTCCCACGCTGGCAGACAGCCGCTGGGAGAGGCTGCCAAGGCGTGTGTCCATTGCCGCTAGCCAAGCCTGGAGGTTGTCGCTGCGGGCATAGAATTGCGCATCATTGGCTGACTGATCGGACAGCTGTCCGAGATAGTTTTGAAAATAGACGATGCCGGCTTTGTATTCGCCCTCAGTGTCCGGCAGGAACCACGAATTGTTGTCGAAGAAAAATTTCCCTTCCGCTTCGGCCAAGTTCGGATTTTCCGCAGACTGACTTTGCGAGCGCGAGAAGTCGTTTCGGTAGACTCTGGCGGTATCTCGGAGCATGGTCAGCGCGCCCATCTCCCATGACGGCATATTATCCAACCAGATACCGGGAGCGAACAAATCATTGGTGAGATAGCCGCCAGGCTTTTCTAACAGTGTTTTCGCAACGGTAATGGTTGTCGCCGTGGTGAGATATCCGGTGACATTGGTGTCGCCAGACTGACCCAACTCTCTCGCTGCCGTTTCGATATCAAAACGATCCGGCTCTTGGCTCCACCAAATACCCAAGGCAAGCGTCGCAAGGAGATAGATCGCCGCCACGGTGATCATTCCTTTAAAAAGGCCGCTGGCGGATGAGTCGCCGCCGGCCGTGTCGCCTGAGCTAAACCCCTCTCCCAAGGGGTGGGCTTCAGTGGGATCTGGTCCGATGGTGTCGTCGCGGCGTTGCCAGAATTTCCAGTTCATATCGTGGTCTCGTTGGGAGCCTGCCCTAGAGCAAATTGGCTTTGCTGTTCAATCTACAGAAGGCGAGTCATGGTCGCGCGATAAACATCATAGAGCATTGCGCTAGGGGTTGGTGCCCAAGCTTGTCTAGATACGCGCCGTTTCGCGTTTGGTACAGTTAAGTCGTTCGTCGGTCGGGCACGCGTTATCGCGTCGCGTTCATCCAAGCATCCATGGGGATGACAGTGAAGCTGGTGTTCAAGCTACCGCCGTTATCGAAGGTCATCGTCATCGCAAGTGACTTCGCCTCTGCAGATAGATTGCGAATCATGAGATGGTTGCCGCCAGGCTGGAAAACGATCTGGCCGTTCGGTGCGATGGTAATCTTGTCCAGAGGCCGCATCGTCGTACCGCTCGCTTCCAATGTCGTCGTGTGCATTTGTACGTCGGCGGCGTCCGATGCGATTTTGGTGAGAGTGATAGCCTCAGCGCCGTGATTCATGAGCGTGAAGTAGCCTGCACTCATCCGCTGTCCCGGCGCCGGTTCATTTACCCTGGCTTCCACAAGGTGTAAGGCTGCGATTGCGTTATCACGCGTCTCCATTTGATGATCGTCATGTGCTTTCGAAGCTGAAGAGTCGTTGCCGGCGCTCTTGGCGGAATCGGTGTTTGTACCGCATGCCTGAAGTGTTACTGCGATCAAGAATATGGCGAGGGCCTTTGCAGCGCCAAAAGGATAGACGGTACGGTGGTTGATGTTCATTGGGTACAAATTCGCTCCAATCGGTCAGGTGTGGATATTTCAGTTGCCGCCCGGGGGCGTCGATTTATGTTGTTTCGGGCGAATCCTTCTCGAAGCATTCGATACAGTTCCCTCGCTCGCCCGTCGTTGGCTGCGGAAATACGGTACCGGCAGGCAGCCCCTGCATTGCGCACCAAGTTATCGATTGCGTCCGTCAACGCCGACGGCGTCAGACCTCGAATGATAACGCTTTCTTGCTGAGACGTATCGATCGCGTTGATGAACTCGAGAGTTGGGCCAACGGATAGATGCTCTGGGTCGATTGCGCGACTGCGTGTGAGCAAGTCGCGCGCGAGGTCCGAGTTGCCCTGTCGTGCAGCCGTCAGCGCCAAGGCTACGTAGCGTTCAACAATCTGCTCTAACCCTCGCTCGGCTTCTGCGCTGTTAGGGTCGAGTGATAATGCACGCTGATAAAGATATGTCGCGCTGTCTGGCTTCGAGACGTCCAAAAGGTCGCTTGCAAGTGCTTTTTCAGCACGGACTAAGAGCGATTCGACTTGGTTTTTTTCTTCGGCGCTGAGGGGTCGACTCGACGATGTTGTGGGATCCACTGAGACGCTGACGCAGCCCCAGAGTAAAAACAGCATCACAGTGGTTGCAACAGGGCGCCGGGCGCTCGCGGCTCCTGAACTAGTCGCTCTTGCAATGACTTCAGGATTGTTTCGACGCATGATTGATGAGGGCGTTGGAAAAGATCGAGCGACCTTAGCATATGGGCCTGCATCTGTCGGTTAGCCTGACAAAGTTGTCAATGAATCGGTACCATGCTGTGACGGTTCAATGGATATCCATACCCATCACCCCATAGGAGCATTGAGGTTGTTGACGTTTCTAGCCAATAAGAGTGGCAGCGCCCAAGGGCGTTTCCGAGCTTGGTGTATCGGGCTAACAATGGCGTTGCTGGCTGTACCCTTTGTTGCTGTGCACGCGGTGGCCCAATCGAGCGCGACGGATCTGCGAGCGGATAGCTCAAGCTGGCTGAACGAAGAGCCCGAGTTTTTGCCCGTGGATGAGGCCTTTCAATTGCGCGTCTCGATGCAACCCAATCGCGTGATCTTGGCACGCTGGGAAATTGCCGATGGCTACTACCTTTATCGTCATCAGTTCGACGTTCGGCTCGACGCCCTAGACAGTGGCGCCATGCTTGGTGAACCACGCATTCCCAGCGGTATCGCTAAACGAGACGAGTTTTTTGGTGATGTAGAGGTCTATTACGGCTCGATGGCCATGCAGATACCCGTGGTTGGCACGCTGCCGGATGATGCTGAGATACATATGGACTATCAGGGATGTGCGGATGCTGGGCTATGTTACCCGCCTGAGACCCGCAGCTTTTCCGTCGCGGGCAGTTCTTTGCTGGCAAAAGCCCCGAGTGGAAGAGGCAGAGAGTCCAGTCGAGCAAATCCAGAGTCCGACGCTTCTGTTACCGCACCGCTTCAGAGTGTTGGCGAAGATCGGGCGATGGCCAACGTACTGCAAACCAGCAGCTTTGCCGTGTCCTTGGTGCTGTTCTTTGTTGCCGGTATCGGCCTGGCCTTTACCCCCTGCGTTTTCCCGATGGTGCCGATTTTATCCACCATCATCGTTGGCGAAGGGGAGGGCTTGACCAAAACTCGTGCGTTTACGCTGTCTTTGGCCTATGTACTCGGCATGGCATTGACCTACGCCTTGGTTGGATTGCTGGTGGGGCTGTTTGGTGCTGAGCTCAATTTGCAGGCAACCCTGCAAAGCCCATGGGTGCTGACCAGTTTTGCTATCGTCTTTGTGTTGCTGTCCGGGGCCATGTTCGGTTTCTACGAACTGGCCTTGCCTCAGTCATTGCAGCAGTGGATTGACGAGCGCAGCGCTAAACAGGGTGGTGGGCGGTATCCATCCGTTTTCGTCATGGGCTCTTTGTCGAGTTTGGTGGTATCACCTTGCATCTCTGCCCCCTTGGCCGGAGCGCTGATTTATCTGTCCAACACCCAAGACGCGGTCTTGGGCGGATCTGCGTTGTTTGCCCTAGGTTTGGGTATGGGCGTCCCATTGATGATCGTAGGCGGCAGTGGCGGGCATTGGCTACCACGCGCCGGTGCCTGGATGAATACGGTTAAGGGTGTCTTTGGCTTCGGTCTACTGGGTGTCGCAGTATGGCTGCTGGAGCGCCTGCTACCGGGATCGGTCGCCTTGGCTTTGTGGGCGGTATTATTGGTGGCAGGCGGCGTTTACCTTGGCGCGCTTGAGTTTGTGCCTAAACAATCTGGCCAGCGGTTTGGTCAGATTGTTGGCCTGATGATGGTTTTTTGGGGAGCCGCGTGTCTATTTGGGGCCAGCGCTGGCGCCGTAGACCCATTCAAACCATTGGTAGGGTTGGCCGCAGGTGGCTCATCCGAGCAGGGGCGTGGTGGCGAGGTAAGCTGGCAGCCCATGAAGTCGACGGTGGATGTTGAGCGGGTGATGGCGTCAGCGAGCGGGCCGGTGATTCTGGATTTGTACGCGGACTGGTGTATCTCCTGCAAGGTGATGGAGCGGACTGTGTTCCCAGAGCCAGCGGTGGCGGAAAAACTGGCGCAGTTCACACTGCTGCGCGCTGACGTGACGGCCAATGATGAACAGGATCAGGCTCTGCTGAAGCGTTACGGGCTCTTTGGCCCGCCGAGCCTAGTCTTTTTCGGCGAAGATGGCAGTGAGTTCGAGGAATTTAGAATTCAAGGTGAGGTGGATGCTGAGCGCTTGAGTGCCCAATTAGGCCTGGTTCTCGCCGCCAACGAAAAAATTAGGTTAATAACTTCTGTTAAAAATCGCCAATAAAGCAAAAAATTAGCCTAACTTCGGATAAATAGTAAATTCGGCTCAATTCCACTAGGCTTTGCCTATACCGGTCAGCCGCGTCGGAAATCAAAAGGACGTTCAACGTGTCAAAACGCATACTGTTACTCAATGGCCCTAATTTGAATTTGTTGGGCACGCGCGAGCCTGAGGTCTACGGTTCAGAGACCTTGGCAGACATAGAGGCACGGTTGATTGACACCGCAGATGCCAATGGTGCCCTTGTGACATGTATCCAGAGCAATGCTGAGCACGAGCTTGTGGATGCGGTGCATCAGGCAAAGTTGCTTGACGTGGGCTTCATCGTGATCAACCCCGGAGCCTTTACCCATACGAGCATCGCGTTGCGTGATGCGCTGCTGGGGGTCGCCATTCCCTTTATCGAAGTTCATTTGTCCAATGTTCATGCGCGGGAAGAATTCCGGCATCACTCCTATCTCAGTGATGTGGCTGTTGGCGTTGTTGCCGGGTTGGGTTCGAAGGGATATGACTTTGCCTTGGATTATGCGTTGAGTGAACTTGCACAATAGACATTGTGCTTCAATTGGTAGAGCGGGAGCGCGAACATGGATCTTCGAAAAATAAAAAAACTGATCGAACTGGTGGAAGAGTCCGGTGTTGCCGAGCTTGAAGTCAGCAGCGGCGATGAGTCGATTCGCATTTCTATGGCGACGGCGGGTGGGCAGGCGGCAGTTCCGGTGGTTGCTGCACCTGTTGCGGCGCCGAAAGAGGCCGCTCCGGCATCGTCAGCGCAAACGCTCAAGGCACCGATGGCCGGTGTGTTTTACCAAGCGCCGAGCCCAGAAGCTGATCCGTTTGTCAGCATCGGGCAACAGGTCAGCACAGGCGATGTACTGTGCATAATTGAAAGCATGAAAATGATGAACGAAGTGACGTCCACAATCTCCGGAACGGTTAGGGAAATACGTGTTGCCAACGCCGACGCAGTTGCTACTGGTACTGCTTTGTTCGTTATTTCGTGAGTTGGTTGCAGTTTACTGTCGCGGTTCGAACCGACGAAGCCGCTCAATTCGAAGAAGCGATGCTGGCCAATGGCGCTGTGGCGATCACATTTGAGAGTCAGGTTGATGAAGTGGTGCTGGAGCCGGCACCCGGCGAGATCCCGCTGTGGGAGCACATCAGTCTGTTGGACCTGTTTCCTGTCGCGGCGAGCATCAGCGGGTTGAATGACGCGCTGCGCCGGTTGGATCCCAATATTCACGAGCGTTTGGATGTGGCCTTCATCGCTGAAGAAGATTGGCAGAAACGTTTGGCAAACCATACGGTTCGCGCGGAATTTGGTGGTCGCCTGTGGTTATTGCCGAAACAGGAATCCGGTCGGTATGCCGGCCCCGCAGCGGTGGCAGCAGACCATGTTCCGGCAGATAAAACGGCTCTTTACTTAGAGCCGGGTCTGGCTTTTGGCAGCGGCAGCCATCCCACCACACGCATGTGTCTTGAATGGATTGCGAGCCATGTTTTGCCCGACCGAACGGTGCTCGATTTTGGCTGTGGATCTGGAATTTTGGCCATTGCCGCAGCCCTCTTGGGCGCGCGCGTTATCGCCGTGGATTACGACGACCAAGCGGTTCTGGCGACTCAGGAGAACGCGGAGTTCAATCAGATCAGTGATCGGGTTGAAACCTTTTCACTGACGGAATTCGAACGCAACAAGCAACGCTGGATCGGCCACTTTGATGTGGTGGTCGCCAACATTTTGGCCGCGCCTATTATTGAATTAGCGCCGACGTTTTCTCAGGTGTTGGCGCGTCCGGGCCAACTGGTGCTGTCTGGAATTCTGGATTATCAGGCTCAGCAGGTCGTGGATGGCTATCCAGAGATCAATTTCGCGCCAATGACCTCGGAAGCCGAGTGGGTTTGTTTGACGGGAACACGAGACTGACCAACCGGCGTAAATGCTGTCGCATTCCATCGGTAGATGCCCAGATTTGCTACAGATTTGGTCTCGGTGGGTCTATCATGAGCGCCCTACAATATTTGGTATCACTTCATCATCGTCATGTCGTCCCCTATGCCGTTATCCCATCCTATTGCTCTGGCGAATGGCGAGCTTACGCTGCGTAACGGTGTCGCCTTAGCGCCCATGGCGGGCATGACCGATGTGCCTTTTCGCACACTGGCGTGGTCTTTTGGCGCTGGTCACATGGTGAGCGAAATGGTGACTGCTAAACCGGAACTATGGGACACCGGCAAAAGCCGGTCTCGGCGGGTTTTGATTGATGGTGTAACGCCTCAGGCTGTCCAAATTGCCGGATACGATCCGCTGGTAATGGCAGAGTCGGCTCGTCGTTTGGTGGGTGAAGGCGTTGAATTGGTTGATATCAATTTCGGTTGCCCGGCAAAAAAAGTGTGTCGCAAGGCAGCAGGTGCGGCCTTACTCAATGACATTGATCAAATTCAGCGCATCGTCGGCGCTGTGGCGTCGGCAGTGGACGCACCGGTATCGATTAAAACCCGGATAGGACTGACGTTGGATGACAGTGTCGGTACCGAGGCAGCGATCGCGGCACAGAACGCGGGTGCTCAGCTTATCGTGATGCATGGTCGCAGCAGAGCCTGTCGTTTTAAGGGGGAAGCTCATCCCCACCGTTTGCGCGAAGCCAGACAGCATATTCACGTGCCTTTGTTCGTGAACGGCGATGTGATCGATGCGCAGTCGGCGTCTCGAGCGATGGCCGCGAGCGGCGCGGATGGTGTCATGATCGGGCGAGGCGCCATGGG
>JAACDS010000429.1 GCA_009936895.1 Pseudomonadota bacterium | reverse complement strand
TGCTGAAAACTGTGTCGGTTGTGCGGTGCTTGATTCCAATTGGCGGACGAATAGGCGTCGTTGGTCATTGTGGATTGCCTGCTGAATGAACGTACCGAGGTTGAGTCAGGGAAGGCAGTGGAGTCAAGGTTCTCTCTGGAGTCTTTGTACGTGAATTGCTCTGTAGTATCAGACGGATGTGCCTAGGTGTTTTGCGAAACAGTGCTAAGGTTTCCCTTAGCTCGGATCTTGCGATATCCACAGGAGGTTTGATATGTCACTACGTAACGGCTTTTTCGCGGCGCTTGCTGGCATCGTCTTGATACTGATTTTTGCCACCCCCATTGGCCCCCTGCCAGGATTTTTCATTGGCGGAAAATCCACACCGCAACCGACGGCCTGGCCTGACACATCGACGGTGGATGAGATTCTGCTCAAGGTACCGGGAACCCTGCCTCGGGTCGTCATCATCTGGGTGGTTCAGGTAGAAGGCCAGCTGTATGTGATCGGCAGCGGCGACAGCGGCTGGGTGCAGCGCATCGGTGAGGGTGCGCCGGTTGAAATGCGTCTTCAAGACCGCAGGTATTCGCTGAACGCGACGCCCGTTACGTCCGGATTGGAAGGCATCATCACGGCTTACACGAACAAGTACCGGCCGAACTACCCTGACATCGTCGCCGGATTCCCTTCGCCGGAAGAAAGCGAGGGCGCCTTCGGTGTGTTCCGATTAGATCCCAGATCCGGTTAGCGCTTCGCCAAAAACAACAGGGTCATATGAGGCACCGTAAGAGCGGCCAAGGCGAGAAATGTATAACGCAGCACGGAGCCATCTAGGTTGCTGCCCAGACCCGTATCCCAGGCCACTGGGAACCACCACACAAGTCCAACGACAGAAACCAAAACAAGGGCGCTCAGAGCGTGAATACTGCGCATGGACGTCCCCTGAATCCGGCGTTGCCATCGCGTTAGGTGAAAAGGACTGTGCAGGCATGCGAAGTAGCAGCCAAATGCCGCCAGCGGTCCGGCCACCCAGCACGTCCCGGCGTAGCTCAGTAGAAGAACCGGTTTCGGGTTCCCGTGGTTTCCGTTTGACACCCGGTCCGGCAGGCAGCACAAGGCTGCCGCAGGAATCGACAAGAGGCCTGCGACTTTCGTGAGCAGCGCGACCTCGGAAATTCCAGCGATCACGGCAAACAGCGATCCTACCGTTTGAGGGGCCAACAGGCAGGGCAGCCCGACAATGGATAGCCCCCAGGCCCATTTCCGCAGGTCTCCCTGATCTGGCCAGTCCGAGTCGCCGAAGTGAAAGGCCGAGTAGGCGAGGAAGCTGCTCAAAAACCACAGTGGCAGCAGCCACCACAGCACAACGGTCATGCCGGTCAAGCCAAGATAGATGACGAGCGCGAAAGCAAAGGCCGGCCCTTCGTAGCGGGCGGATAAAATATGGTAATCGAATGCGCCATGGGGCAGTCCGGCTAGCAGCAGGACGAGGCAGAGCAGTGCAACAAATGCCGGATGCGCAGTGCCGATCCAGATGGCCAGCAAGAGAACGGATGCGCTGCCGCCCAGAAAAAACGCAAAGGGCTTAAGCGCGCCAAACATGTCGCATGGCCTGCAGGATAAAGGTGCCTTTTGGCAGTGCCAGCATGACTCGAAAATAGTCGGCTGGTTTCGCGTTATCCCCTAAAAAACGAGTTAACGCATCGCTGGGGACGCTCTTGAACAGGCGGAAAAATATCTCGCCAGCCCGCTCTGGGTGCTGCTCTAGAAAGCCGATAAACACCGCGTCAAACCACCGGTTGAGCCGTGATCTTGCGGCTATGGCCGTGGCGTTCGGTTCTGTGAACAAAGCGGCGACTTGGCGGCGTGCCTGAACTTGCGCATGGGGATAACAGTATCCGGTTGAAGGTTTTACGGTGTCGCTGTGCAGGCCCAGGGGAACAATACGGCTGTTCGGCCTGCGAGACAGGTTCGGCGCGTGCCGGGGCATGGGTATAACACCCGTTTCCCGATGTTTGATCTGCCAGTCACTCAGTCCGAAGCGTTCACGTAAGTAATCGGTGATTTCCGCCGCGTAGGCCGTTTCATCAAGCACGCGGGCTGAAAAGTGTGTGGTTTCAATCAGGGCATGCCGCGGACTCATGGGCAGTACATAGAAAAAGTGGATGTCTTCGGCCCCGGGAACAAAGTCCATCAAGGTCACGGTAGTTGGATCAAAGACGTCTGTGTCTGTCTCGATCTCCCAGCCGACAAAGTGCTGTAGCAATATGCCTTCGGGGATGGATGCGGGCCGGGTATCGAATACCCGACAGGCTTGAAATGTCTCACGCTCGCTTTGCACAGACACACCATGTTTGTTGGGAAGAACCTGTGTCGCGCTGTCACCCAGACGCAGAGTGACGCAATCGGACGCGGCGATTGCTGCTTGGCCAATCTCATAGAACCTAGCGCTGTCTACCCTGACGTAGGGCGTGGTGGCGCTCTCGCTGACGTGGGTGTGTCCGTTGCAGCTGACGGTCCAGCGATGCCACCGATGGCTGATAGCCTCATCGAAGGGTGTTGCTTCGTGCTGCCAGTAGCACCATGTCTTATCTCGGCTGTAGTCGCTGCGCGGCTCAAGAATTAGTGACTGGTGTTTGTCGGCGGAGCCCGGTGCATTGTGCTGGGTAAGATGATAGCCAAGGGTCAGGCCCGTCATACCGCCGCCCAGAATGACTAGGTCAAAATCAGTGGCGTCGCTCACCGTTGCAGATCAGGCAGAGAAGCGTCGGCTATCCAGCGCCTGGTGCAGCTGTGCGCGGTGCGCGAATTTATTGATCAGCAGCGTGCTGGAGCCGTTTCGCATCCGCTGGAGAAACAGTTCGGCGATCAACAGACATTTGCGTTCAGACGACACCACCGTGCGCTGCTGCCAATAGGTTGCTTCGCTTCTCTCGACTTTCTCGCCAATGGCCTGATAGAGCCGAGCGGCCACTTTAATGGCCTGTCGAACCGTGCGCGGCAGATAGCCATAACCCAAGGCAGCGCTAGCGTAGTATTCGTCGGCAATGGCGAGGAGTTTCAGTGCGCCCTGATATGCGCTGGCGCGTTGGGCCTTGTCGCCTCGAACCAAGCCGTCACAGTCTACCGGCGTGGGCAGCAGATTTGCCGGGACATAAATCCGATTTCGTTCGGCGTCTTCCAAAATGTCTCGAGCGATATTGCTCATTTGCATTGCCACGCCCAGATCGACAGCGAAGGGCAAGGCCTTGGGGTCACGCACGCCAAAGACGTGGCACATCATCAGGCCAACGGTGGAGGCGACGCCGTAGGCGAACCGTACCAGTTCATCCATATCCGCCAGTGCTCTGGGGTACTGATCCTCAATCAAGGCATCGACGAAATCCAACAGCAAGGTCGTGGGGATTTCAAAGTCACGCTGCAAACAGAGCATGTCGCTGATACCGGGGTCTTGGCTTGTTCCGCTGCAGATTTCCTCACGAATGCGGATGAGTCCGCTGTGGTTTACACCCGCCGGCGCTGCGTCGGCCAAATCGTCCAGCTGGCGACAGAACGCATACAGTCTGGCCACGGCTTCGTACCGTTCCTTGGGCAAAAATTTTGCCGCCAAGGCAAAGGTTTTGGCATTGGCGATGAAACTTGCTTTTGCCTGATCTAATCGATGATGGCTCAATTTGGACATGGCAGTGCCTGCGTTGTATCTGCACAATCCTCTAGCAGCAAGTGCTCGATGACCTTGGCTGAACTGAGTACGCCAGGCACCCCTGCTCCGGGATGCGTGCCCGCACCGACGAAGTAGAGATTGTCGAAATCTTCTGCGCGGTTGTGAAAGCGGAAGAATGCGGATTGCGTGAAGATGGGGGCAATGGAAAAACCAGCGCCCCACTGAGACTGGTATTGCTGTGCGAAATCTGTGGGATCGAAGTCAAAGCAGACCTCCAGATGGTCTCTGACGTCGGGTAGGACCTTGCTCTCTAAAATATCCAAGACGCGCTCTTTGACCTGATGTTTAACGTCTGCCCAGTCGTCTCGCTGCAAATTAGGCACCGGCGCCAATACATAGAAGGCGTCCTTGCCGTCCGGCGCCAGGGCAGGATCCGTCGCCGTGGGCCGATGCAAATACAGGCTTAGATCATCACCGACCTCGCCACCGTCGAAGATGCGTTGCAGCAACTCCTGATAGGTGTCACCAAAAATGATCGTATGATGTTCGACATCCTCGTATTTTCGGTCTGTCCCGAAATACAGTACGTAAAGTCCCATGGAGTATTTCAGACGATCAATGCGTTTGTCGGTCCAGGTTTTACGATGTGTCGAATCGATCAAGTTTTTGTAGGTGTAGGCCGGGTCGCCATTGCAGATGACCCGGTCGGCGCCTATCAACGTGCCGTCCTCTAGGATGACCCCGGTAGCACGACCGTCTTCGATTTGAATTTGAGCAACAGTTTGGCCGAGGCGAATATCGATGCCCTGCTCGGTCATCAGCTTGCCTAGGGCCTGTACCAGCGCGCCGGTGCCGCCTCGAGGAAAATGCACTCCCCAACTACGTTCCAAGTAATGAATCAGCGAGTAGATGCTGGTGGTGGAAAACGGGTTGCCACCTACCAGCAGTGGCTGGATGCTAAAGGCTCTGCGCAGCCTCTCGTCTTTAAGGTAGCGTTTGGTGAATTGCCAAACCGTCCGGTAACAGCCCAGTCGAATCAGATCCGGTACCTGCTTGAGCATGAACCAAAATTTGTTGAAGGGTACGTGGGCCAGTTGCCCAAAGCCCACATCGAATATCTTCTCAGAGTGGGCGAGCAGTTTTTTGTAGCCTTCAACATCATCAGGATTGATACGTTCGATTTCTTTGAGCGTGTCCTGGACCGTACCGCCGTAGTTCAGATGCGAACCGTCGTTAAACTCGTACCGATACCACGGTGAGACCGGAAGGATCTCGACGTAATCGGCAATATTGCGGTCAAACAGTTAAAAGTGCTCGTCGAACAAAAACGGCGCCGTGATCACCGTTGGGCCAGCGTCAAAAATAAAACCGTCGCGGCTAAAGGTCTGAGCCCGCCCACCCAACTGCTCTAGGCGTTCGATAACCGTAACGTCGAAATCCATCTTTCGAGCACGCAGGGCACTGGCCAGTCCGCCGAAACCGCTGCCAATGACAATGACATGCTCGCTCATACGGCCTCTACTCTCACGGCTGTGTGCTTTCGCCAAGGGCTGTAGGTCGGCATTGATTGGGTCTCACGAATGGGCATGGGGGTGAGCTGTCCAGTGATGAAGTTCTCCACCACCAAGGCGCTGTGCGCCGATAGAAATGCGGCTTCATTACGTGCGCTGGCTAAGGCGGTATCGAGCCAGTGCTGGCATTGGCGTATGGCCTTAGTCCTCAGACTGGCGTGGTTTACGAGCGCGTGAAACGGGTCAACCTTGGGAAACAGCGTGCTGCAGGCAGCCACCGGCGCGGTAATTACCCGATGCTTCATGTCCTCGTCAGCGGCTAGATTGCCCGGTGCTGCGTAGGGTTTGAGGTCATCTAGAATTTGGTAGGCCAATCCTAAGTGTTCTCCGCAGCGGCGGGCCGATGACGTGTCTTGGTTTTCAAAGTCGTTAAACAATGCGGCAAACTGAAGGGGCAGTGCGATCAGGGCGCCGGTCTTGTTAATCGCGACCTCATTGTAGAACGCCTTAAATTCACCCCGGGTCGTATTCGTCAGCTGCAGGTGTTGGCCTGATGCGGCGCGGCTGACCGATTGAGAGAGCTCTAGGATCAATGAACCCTTGATCGGGTCAATATGCTCGGCTGCGGCTACAGCCCGAAAGGCGGCTGCAACGAGGTGATCGCCCAGCAAAAGCGCCGCATTGGCGCCGTATTGGCGCCAGACCGTAGGCACGCCGCGACGGCGTTCGGTCTGGTCTTGAATATCATCGTGAACGATAGAGGCCTCGTGAATCAGCTCAACCGCAGCAGCGGCGTGCACGAGGGCTTTGATGGTTTGGGTGTTCGGGGTGGCAGCAAAAAGTAATTTCGAACGAGTGCGCTTGCCCGGACTGGATAAATGATGTCGGGCTGCTTGAGACAGAGCGCCGGCGTCTCCGCCATAGCGATGCATTGTTTGCTCAAGGGCAGTGGCTAGAAGGTGATCCTGCATAGCTTCCCCGCAATGAAGTGAACGTTGTTGAGCCCTCTAGGGCAGATGACAGACTTGATAGGTGGGACGATAAACGCCCACCTACCAAGACTCGGTCTGTTACGCGTTCTCTGAAGAAGACGTAGCAGCAGCCCAGATGACAACACCGAAGGCAATCTTGTTGACGAAGTCAGCAAGGTTGTAAACGATGTTCAGGCCAGCGGCACCATCAGCGCCGGCACCCAATACGTATCCGATTGGGTAAATGGCCCAACCAACGGTTACGATCAGGCGCAAAGCGTTGAATGCGCTTTGGCTTGCAGCAGTACCGTGGGCGGCACTGATCTGGCTCGCTTCACCCATGAAGATTTCATAGATGATGTACAACCATCCGGCCATGCCGATGATGAACGCAATCCAGTAATCCATGGCACCGACTTCACCTAGATAGCCAAAGACCAACATCACGAGTGACGCAATCAATAGCTTCCAGAACAAGGCAGCGCGAACAACAGCGATGGCTGCAAGAATCAAGTAAAACTCGACGATTTGCAGTGGCACTGTGAGCAACCAGTCAACGTATCGGAATACAGTTGGACTTTGGTTGGTCTCGATCCACACCCCACGCATGTAGAAGTAGTGAATCGCAGCGATACCAGTCACCATGGCGGCGACGGTCAGTGATGTTTTCCACTTACCTACCGCGCG
Source organism: Pseudomonadota bacterium (assembly GCA_009936895.1). GTDB lineage: Bacteria > Pseudomonadota > Gammaproteobacteria > Pseudomonadales > Azotimanducaceae > UBA4421. Next base: position 4,067 of record JAACDS010000429.1, on the reverse strand, counting down.
GTCGCGTTCGACAGTGAAAAAGTAGGTTGCGGCTACCATAGCCGCGGAAATAATCCAGAAAGTGACGCCTACGTAATCTTTCGGGTCTAACATTCCTCTCTCCTTAACGTTAAGTTATCAATCGCCCGACGCACCCGCGTCGTGATTCTCATGAGTCCTCTTAAACCCGAGTACCAGCTCGAGCCTGCTACCGGGAAGAGACTCAACGGAGCTCCACGAACGTCAGTCAACTGCTCCTTCCATACATGTGTCGATTGTTACCACTCGACTGCGGGAAAACTGCTGCTTTTCCGTTGCGTTTATCATGCGATCCGCAATAAGTGCGAAACGCTCAATGCCGGCAAAACGACGCCTCTCATCCAAGAAACGGCGCGAATAAAGCCGAAACAGGGTAGGGCGCGGCTCATGAATATGCCGTGAAAGTTAAAAGTCGAAGTTTTGCCGATTTTTGAATTGCCTGGGGCGGGATAAATCGCTCACTGGCCTGACGATGCCGACGAAATATTTTTAAGGCACTGTTTTTATTAATAAATTCTACAAACTGTGCCAGTTGGCCGCAGCTGAGTTGGGTTTCAGTGCTGAGAAGGGCGAATACTTTTCTTCAACCCAAAAGTGGAGACTTAGTGAAAGTTTGCATTAAAAGTAGGGTGTAGGGAGAGACGATAAGCTCACGACGCGTTGGGAGGCTGTTGGATAAGATTGAGTCAGAAAGGCGACCAACGACGTCTAGCGTTTTTAGGTGGGACTCGGCCCGGATATGGCCGGGACTTGCCGGGGTGAGGGTGTCGCAATCAAATGTGTCTTGCCACCGCCACAGCCGCCCATGATCCCAGGTCGACCGTTTTTAGCCAGAGGGACAGGGCGAGGGATGGATTGCCTTCGACACGCGCGGCAGCGTCCTGTTGGTGCATTACCTCGTCAGCGCGGCACCGCTCCAGTAGGTCGGTAACCGGGTCGGCTGGCCGTTCGGTTCTCAGGCGAACGATTTGTTGTTGGTAATGGGCGTCGACGAATGCTTCGACGGTTTGGATCGTTGCGTAAACCCACTGGGTACCGAGCAGCGCAGGTATCGAGCCGATGAGCCAGCCTGCAGCGCGCCAGGGCCACTGTAGCCGAGAGCGCTTGGATTGGCTTAGGAGTGACTCCAGGGTCTGCAAATGTTGTCGCTCGGTGGCAAGGTGTTCTTCCGCGAAAGCTCGCAGGGCGGGTTCTGACGCGACCGCCAATATACCCCGGTAGATCATGACGGCGCCCAGCTCGCCAGCATGGTCCGAGCGCAGTTCGGCGATGAGCCATTTGGGGTAGATGCACGGTTCCGCTGTAAGGTTTGTGACAGTCATGGCGATCCTTCGATAAGCATCACAAGGTTACAAAAGCCCGAACCCCATTGTGTGCGGGTAAGTCAGCCCCTGCTTGGACATGGGTTAGATCCTTTCGGTTTTCGGCATTAAGACCTGATTGGCGGGTGCTCCCATTCGGCCAAATTGTGGTTAGTATTGGGCAAGCCTGACATTTTTTGGAGGAGAGCGATGGCTTCAACGAAGACAAAGTACTCGGTGTGTACGGTTTGTGATATCGGCTGCCAGCTGCGCTCGGAAGCGGTCGACGGCAAGGTGGCGCGCGTTATTGCCCATGACAATCCTGCTCTGGCGCGCAACATTTGCTACAAGGGTACTGCTGTCCCGCTGATCCACAATCACGAAGACCGCCTAACCAAGCCGCTGAAGCGAGTTGGCGAGCGAGGCGAGGATCGATGGGAAGAGATTTCCTACGAACAAGCCATGGACGAGATAGCCGAAAAGCTCGGGTCGATTACCGCCAAATACGGGCCGGAGTCCTTTGCCGTTTCCACATCTGGTTGGAATACGCAAACCACGCACAGTCTTGATCGGCGTTTTATGAATCTGCTGGGCTCGCCAAACTGGATTAGCGGCGTTGCCCTGTGTGCGGGCAATACCGCTGCGGTCAACCGTCTGACCTACGGCTGGTTTCCTCAGCCGGATTTTGGCTCCACGAACTGCATCGTGTTGTTTGGGCACAATCCTCGTAAGCACTCGTGGACGCCAATCTACAATGCCATTCGTGCAGCGCGTGCCCGTGGTGCGAAGGTTATCGTGCTCGATCCTCGTGTTTCGGATCAAGCGGAGCAGGCGGACATTCACCTGCGTTTGAAAGCCGGGACGGATGCGGCGATGTGTTTGGGATGGCTCAAGGTGATTTTTGACGAAGGCCTGTATGACGAGGCATTTGTCAAAGACTGGTGCGTGGGTTTTGACGAACTGAAGCAGCGAGTCGATGAATATCCCTTGGCTCGGGTCGCTGAGATTACCGGCGTTGCCGAAGACGATATTGCAGCCGCGGCGCGGATGTACGCTCACGCAGATGGAGCGGTGATTCCGTGGACGCCAATAACGGATCAGCAGCTGTCGTCGACGTCAGCGATCAGATTGCACTCCATTCTGCGGGCGGTGACCGGCAATTTGGATGTGGTTGGCGGCGAAACGCTGGGGGGCTTCTCTGAAACCTACATCCCGGAATCCGAGTTGGGCCTTCACGAACGCCTGCCGGATGCGCAAAAAGAAAAGCAGTTGGGCTATGACGACCATCCGGTATTCACTTACCGCGTTGCTGAAATGCTGAAAGAGCCGACGGAGAAAACCTGGGGCTTCCCCTATGCCGATCTTGTGATGGGCTGCCAAATGGCGAACCCGACCGATGTCTTTCGAGCCATGGCGACGGAAGATCCTTATCCGATTAAGGCGTTTTTCTGTCTGGGCAACAATGCCCTGCTGAGTTATGCGAATCAGCACCAGATTCATCGGGCCATGCTCAATCAAGAGCTGATTGTGTCCCACGAAATTTTCATGACGCCCACGGCGATGCTGGCGGACTACGTGCTGCCTGGCGATGTCTTTACTGAACGTGATCACGTTGCCGATGGGTGGAGTTGGGGAACCCGACTGTCCCTGTCGCAAAAGGTAGTCGACGCGCCAGAAGAGGCGAGTAGCACGTTCCAGTTCTGGACGGATTTGGCGCATCGTATGGGCTTTGGCGATGAGTTTCCTTGGACGTCGCTTGAAGACATGCTGGATTATCGGCTGTCCCGAGGTGGGCGCACATTTGCCCAGTTTGAGAGCGCGACCTTTATGGAACTGGCACCGCCGAAATTTCGCAAATATCTTAAAAAGGGTTTCGCCACGCCATCGGGCAAGGTCGAGCTGGCGTCTAGCGTGCTGGCGGATCTGGGTTTTGATCCCCTGCCTTATTACCGGGAACTACCCGTCCAGCCGGATGACTTTCCTTACTTGGTGTTTACTGGGGTTCGGGAAGACCCGTTTTTTCAGACAGGTCAGCGAAACATTGAATCCCTGCGTCGCCGAATGCCAGCGCCCAACTTATTCTTGCACCCCGTGGATGCACAAAAAGAGGGGTTTGCTGATGGCGATTGGGCCAAGCTTTCCACGCCCCAAGGTGCGGTGCTCGCCCAGATCGCTGTGCACGATACGATGAAGGAAGGCCATATCCGGGTGCCCCACGGTTGGTGGTATCCGGAACTTCGTGGCGAGGTCGATTTGGCCGGTGCCTTCATCTCCTCAGACGCCGTACTGTGTTCCGATGAGGATGAATGGCTGGATCATGAACAGGGTGTGCCTCATTTCAAAGGCTTTCCGGGCAAGTTGGAAAAAGCCCAGCAGCCAGCTCAGGTGAGCCGTACTCGACCCGGCGATTGGCGGCCTGATACCGCGGTTGAGGAGCATGCGGCATCATGACCCGACGCTCTTCCATCAGACACAAATATCTGGAGCTTCGGGCCTATGTATTTGCTCGCATTGCCAACCGCATGTTCGTGAACAAACAAACAGGCAAAGCGGACGGCGCCGAGCGTTCTAACAATGATCAGCACGCCAACGCGCGGAGGAAAGGCTAGGCCCGACCGGTTATGAAAGTGAGAATATTGGACAACACCCTACGGCTGCGGTTGGACCGCTCGGAAGTGGATCAAATTGGTGCCGGCAGTCGGGTGTTGGGCTCGACGGATTTTCCCGGGGGAGAGACGTTTCGCTATT
>JAACDS010000095.1 GCA_009936895.1 Pseudomonadota bacterium | reverse complement strand
GGATTGATCGGTCATCTCAATGGGGCTATCAGTGGCGGTGCACAGTACCGTCAAGCGTCTTTTTTGTTGGATGCAATTGATCAGCAAGTGCTCCCAAACTGGTTGACGCTGAGTGAGGAGCCAATGATGGCTGGTGGGTTAGCAAGTGCTTACTTTGATGGTGACGGGGTTGCTACCCGAAACAACGTCTTCGTGGCCGAAGGCCGGCTGCAACGCTATATCCTGTCGACCTATTCCGCGCGCAAACTTGGGCTTGAAACCACCGGAAATGCGGGCGGTGTGCACAACCTTCACCTCAGCGCGCCCATGGTGCCTCACGCGGACTTGATGGCTCAAATGGGAACCGGCCTGCTGATTACCGAATTGATGGGTCAAGGCGTTAACGGTGTGACTGGCGACTATTCACGGGGCGCTTCAGGGTTTTGGGTTGAAAACGGTGAGATAGCCTATCCGGTGGCAGAGTTCACGCTGGCTGGAAATTTGAAAGACATGTTGCTGAACATCGTGGGCCTTGCCGATGATATCGACATCAGGAGCAGTATTCGTGCGCCGAGCTTGCTGCTTGAGTCGATGACTGTGGCGGGTCAGTAGGTCTATAAGTAGACCCAGCTGGCGAGGCCAAGAAAAATGAAAAATCCGGCCACGTCGGTGATGGTGGTGAGTACCACGCCACCGGCGATAGCGGGATCAATCGCCATGCGCTTGAGCAGGCTCGGCAGCAGACTTACTGCGACAGCGGCAATAAGGATGGTTGCGACCATGGCAACCCCAATCACGAAACCGAGCTTCGGGTCGTCAAAAAAGTAAGAGGCACCGAGGGCGACGATGGTCGCCCAGAGCAAGCCGTTTAGTGTCGCGATGACGAACTCCCGATTTAGCATCCACAGCATATTGTTCCTACCCAGCTGACCGGTGGCCTGACCGCGAATGACCAAGGTGAGCGTCTGGGTGCCAGCGATGCCGCCCATGCTGGCCACGACGGGCATGAGCACCGCAAGGGCGACCACCTTCACGATGGTCTCTTCAAACACGCTGATGACCGCTGCTGCCAGCAGTGCGGTGACGAGATTGATGCCCAGCCAGATAGCCCGACGGCGCACGGCTCTGCGGACTGGTGCGAAGGTATCTTCGTCAACGACCAAACCGGCGGGAGCCAAGAGGGCTTCTTCCGCGTCTTCTATGATGACGTCGACCACGTCATCAATGGTAATTCGTCCCAGCAAGAAACCGTCGTCGTCGACGACGGGCGCGGAGATCAGGTCGCGTTCCGAGAACAATTTCGCGACTTCGGTATCAGCCTCGCCAACGTGAATGGCCGGTTCCTCAGTGTTCATGATTTCCCGCACCGTAACCGTTAGGTCCGCGGTCAGCAGTTTAGTCAAAGGCAACATACCCAGATATTCGTCCCGGCTGTTCACAACGATCAATGCGTCGGTTGTTGCCGGCAGATCTCGACGTAAGCGCAGGTAGCGTAGGACCAATTCAGCAGCGTGCCGAGGCCGTACCGTGATGGTATCGGTGTTCATCAGACCACCGGCGCTGTCTTCGGGGTAGGAAAGTACCGATTCCACTCGGGCGCGATCTCGGCCATCTAGATTCTCGAGCACCTGATTGGTAATGGTGGTTGGTAGCTGCTGCAGAATGTCGGCAAAGTCGTCTGTATCCAGATCATCGGCTACAGCCACAAGTTGGGCCGTGTCCATGGCCTCAAGAAATTCGGCGCGCACGTCGTCTTGAAGGTACTGCAAACTTTGGTTGCGCACCTCATCATCGATCAAACCCCAGATAATTCGGCGGGTGGCTGGCGTGTTGGCTTCGAGAACCCCGGCCACTTCGCTGGGGCGTAGAGACGCCAGAAGCACCTTGATGTCTGCGGTGCTGCCGCGGCTGATGCCCTCCAGAAGGTCCTCAAAGTGCTGTTGATCTGGTGTCATGACGATTCCATCTCATGGAAGCCCGCGTTGATGAGTGTCGTCAGCGCCGCAAAGGCTTCATTTTCGTCTTCGCCTTGCACGAATAATTCGACCTCGCTTCCAACCGGCGCGCCCAGCAGCAACAAATTCATGATTCGCTTGGCGTCGGCCTCAGTGCCGCCTGCATTGACGACTTTGACATCCGAGGCAAAATTTTTGGCGGCATCGACCAGCTTAGAAGCGGCTCTAGCGTGAAGCCCGAGCGGGTTAACAATGGTCAATTTGGCGTGTCGCATAACGAGGCTGGATACGTAGCGCGTGCTAAAAAGCGCCTACTGCTTTCCCAGTTCACGGTGACGGACCAATACCTGATCGAGTTGTTCAGAGAAGTGAGCGGCCAAACGTTCAGACATATAGACGCTGCGATGCTGTCCGCCCGTGCAGCCGATGCCGATGGTCAGGTACACCCGGTCGTTGTCAGCGAATCGAGGGATCCAACGCTCAAGATACCCTGTGATGTCATCGAACATCTCGTTGACCAGCGGTTTTGTCGCTAAATAGCCTGCCACTTCTTGATGTAAACCGCTGAGCGGGCGCAGTGCCGGTTGCCAGTGGGGGTTTGGTAGACAGCGCAGATCAAAGACGAAGTCGGTGTCCACTGGAATACCGTGTTTGAAGCCAAAGGAACGAAACAGCAGATTGACCGAGGCGCCGTCGTTTTCGAGCACGCGGGTGACGATTTGTTCGCTCAGTCCTTTGCTGGAAATTTTTGTCGTATCGATGGTAAGGCTGGCCAGATCTGCAACACTGGCAAGGATGCTGGCTTCCCGATCAATCGCTTCCCGAAGATCGACCTCGGCATTCGTCAGCGGGTGTCGCCGGCGTGTTTCACTGAAGCGTTTGACTAGGGTCGGGCTGAGGGCATCGAGATAGAGAACCTGAGTGTCGATGCCTTGATCGCGCAGCTGCAGCAACAATTCGGGGAAGTGTTCCAACCCGGAGCTTCGCGCGTCGATACAGACCGCAACCTTTGAAAGCTTGCCCTGTGCCGCCGCGTAACGCCGCATTAGATCATCAAGAAGATCAACGGGTAAATTGTCCACGCAGTGATAACCAGCATCTTCCAGCGTTCTCAAGGCTGTGGATTTACCCGAACCCGAGCGGCCGCTGACGATGACCAGTTTCATGCGAGCTTTCGATTCAGTTCAGGCTGAACGAGTCCAGAGTCGATCCGCAGCAGTTCGCGAAAGAGGTCGTCGTCTGACGTCGTCGCGCGTAAGTCATCGAGGTTCGAAGGATCAGAAAACAACTGGGCGAGTCGCTGGAGTGCAGCGATATGCGCTGTTTGCTCATGGCGTGGTACCAGCAAGACGAAGACTAAGTCGACGGGTCTTTGGTCTGGTGCCTCGTAATCAATAGCCTGTTCCAGCGTATAAAATGCGCCGGAAATGGTTTTGCAATCAGTGCGACAATGGGGAATAGCGACGCCGTCGCCCAGAGCCGTGCTGCCAAGCCGCTCGCGTTCAACCAAAGCGTCGTAGATTTCATCAACCGCTTCCTCGCCGTCTTCTCGAGTCGGATCGACCAACTCCTGCGCAATCGATTGGAAGAGCCGTTTACGACTGCCAGCGTGTAAGTGGCAGTGTACTGAGGTCCTGCCGACCAGGTCGTTAACGGTTAATGCATTGCTCATAAAAGCAGACTCTCATGACTTATCAGTTGAATGTTGTTCATCGCCGCCTCGATCGCTGGGCCCGATCTTACCGGTCCATCTTACCGCCCATTTTGCGCAGAATCTTGCTGCTGTTTAAGGGGCCCTAGCGAAGTGCGCTGGCCGCCAGCCGCTAAATCTCGTGTCGCGATGTTCTGTGGTGCCCGCCGTTATGTCGCGCGACCGTTTTTTCTTTGTGCTTAAGCAGTTGGCGATCCATTTTATCGGCCAACTTATCAATCGCCGCGTACATATCGTCTGCCTCAGCATTGGCGAACAATTCGGCCCCAGGAACGTGTGCGGTAGCTTCTGCCTGATGGCTGTGTTTTTCAATATTTAACACCACATGCGTATGAGTTATTTCGTTACTGTGGCGTTCGAGTTTGCTCATTTTTTCTCGCACGTGATGCTGCAGAGCGTCGGTAAGGTCGATCTGATGGCCCGTGATATCGAGTTGCATAGTGT
>JAACDS010000094.1 GCA_009936895.1 Pseudomonadota bacterium | reverse complement strand
GGGCTTAGGCCAACCAAGGATAGCCAGTGTGAGACACGCTCTTGCACCTCGCTCGCACTGAGCTGTGGCTGCAGCCGGAGACCCTCTGCGACGATTTCTCCGACGGTCATGCGAGGGTTCAGTGACGAATACGGATCCTGAAAAATCATCTGCATTTTCGGCGCCATCGCCCGAAAGTCTTTGGCCTGATAACGCTGGGGTAGCTGCTGGCCATCAAAGGAAACGCTGCCACCGGTTTTGTCGTGAAGGCCCAGCAGGGTTTTGCCTAGGGTAGATTTGCCCGAGCCGCTTTCGCCAACCAATCCTACGATTTCTTGGGGGTCTATCGAAAAGCTGACGTCGTCTACCGCGTGCACGCGCTGGTTCGTACCAATGTCGAAGTACTTAACGAGATGATTAATTTCGACCAAGGGTTTCATTTGCTGGTCCCTGTACCGCTTGTGAGGCCAACAGGTAGCGCTCCGGCCTGCTCGTGGTGCAGCCAACACTGCGTGTGGTGCCCAGTACCAAGCGCCTCTACCGGCGGCGTTCGCTCCGCGCATACGCGCATGGCATAGGGGCAACGCGGGTGATAGGCGCAGCCCTTGGGCGGATTGAATAAATCCGGCGGCGACCCGTCAATGGGCACCAGAGTTTGTTCTTCCTCGTCCGTATTGACCTGCCTGTTCGACGGCATTGCTAGGCGCAGGCCTTGGGTATAGGGGTGACCGGAGCGATAAAAGACGTCGTCCACACCGCCCTTTTCCACGACCTCGCCGGCGTACATCACCAGCACATCGTCGGCCATGCGCGCCACTACGCCGAGATCGTGAGTAATCAAAATGATGGCCATACCGGTTTCTTTCTGCAGATCACCCAACAGGTCAAGAATCTGGGCTTGAATGGTCACGTCTAACGCGGTGGTGGGCTCATCGGCGATCAAAATGGCGGGTTCACAGGCAATGGCCATGGCGATCATCGCCCGCTGCAACATGCCGCCAGAAAATTCGAAGGGGTATTGCTTTGCCCGTTTGGCCGCTTCCGGGATTTTGCTCATGTCCAACAGCTCAACGGCCCGATTGAATGCCTGCGTCTTGCTGTAGCCCCGATGGACCTCCAAGGTTTCGGCGATTTGGCTGCCAATGTTCATGGTGGGATTCAGCGACGTCATCGGGTCTTGAAAAATCATGCTGATTTCCCGGCCTCGGATATCGTCACCGTCGATGAGTTTAGAGGCCAGAATGTCCTTGCCCCGCAGTGTCGCGCTGCCCTGATGAATGCGGCCCGGTGGCATGGGAATCAAGCCCATCAGGCTTTGCACGGTGACGGATTTCCCGCAGCCGGATTCACCAACGATGGCGAGGGTTTGCCCTGCTTGAACCTCAGAGCTGACACCTCGGACGGCTTGAACGACACCGCCATAGGTTTGGAAGTCCACGTGGAGATTGTCGACCTTGAGTATGGGCTCAGACATGAGTGCGTCTCGGATATAGTCCTAGTAGAGGGGGCTGGTGCATGGCTACTACTCAGCCCCGCGCATGCGCGCGTCCAAGGCATCGCGCAGCCCATCGCCGAGCAGGTTGAAAGCCAGTACTGTGATACTGATGAGCATGGCAGGAAACATCAACTCGTGAGGCCGTGTCAGCATGGACTTGATGCCTTCATTGCACATGGCACCCCAAGAGGGTGTTGGTGGCGCCACACCCATACCGATAAACGACAGAAAAGCTTCGGTAAAAATGGCGCTAGGCACTTGGAAGGTAATGGTCACCAATATCACTCCCATGGTGTTGGGGAGCATATGCCGGCCTACCACATAAGCCGTGGTACCGCCGAGTAAACGTGACGCGCTGACGTAGCCTTCTTCGCGAATCTGCAGAATCTGACCGCGCACCAGACGTGCTGGTGCAGGCCACAACAGAATGATCATGGCCACCAACATGGGCCAAATGCCGCTTTCACCGGGGCCGATGCCAAAAATGACTTTGAACAAGATCATGAAGAGCAAAAAGGGCAGCGCCACCACGAAGTCCGCAAACCGCATCATGGTTTGGTCTGTCGCGCCGCCTAAAAAGCCTGACACGCTGCCGTAAATGACGCCAAGAAGCACGAAGGCCAAGGGGGCAAAAATGCCGATGAAAAGCGACACCTGACCGCCGTACATCAGTCGAGCCAGCATGTCTCGGCCTAAATAGTCGGTGCCCAGCGGGTGCCAAGCCAGCTTGAGACGCTGTCCCAGTTGCACGGTGTCGTTTGCATCAATCAGGCCGCGGTCCACAGCTTGTGCGATGGATATGACGCGAATGACGTCGACAGGTAGGGTCACCGCACCGTCGTTCTCCACGCCGTCTGCACTCAGCGGCACGAGAGTGTAGTAGTAAGTGCCCGGCTGCAGATCAAGACGGTCTTCGAACCAAGGTTGATCCCGGTCCACCAGTGGCAGACCTAAGCTGCCTGTTGTTTCCGGGTCAAACACATTGCGATACAGACGGTGCCGCGTCGAGCCTGTGGCCGTCCACGCCAAGCGTACCGCCTGAGTATTGGCTTGCATGGCCAGCCTAAGGCCCAGGTTGTTGTCAGCTGGGGTGACAGATTGTTGTTGAGGACTCCAAGGCACGAAAGGTGCGGCGATGGTGACGGTGCGATCAGCGCCGGGACCAATGCCGATCTGATCCAGATCTTGCGCTGACGGATCGACCTGCCAGAGCGCCGGGCCAATGCTGACGAAGGCCAGAAGAAACGTGATCAGCCCCAAGGATGCCATGGCTCGAGGATTCTCGCTCAAACGTCGCCAGGCATCGGCCCAGTAGGACAATGAAGGCCGGCTGATCTGCTGCACGGCTTCGCTGGGTGGCAGGGGCTGAAAGTCAGCGGGGCTCAGGTTCGTCGAACTCATTGGTCTACCCTCACGCGCGGGTCGATGAGGCCATAGAACAGATCCACCAAGATCACCATAAACACGAGAAAGGCACCGTAAAACACCGTTGTGCCCATGATGACTGTGTAGTCCAGCTGCTGAATGGCTTGCACGAAGTATCGGCCCAGACCGGGTATGGCGAACACGATCTCCACCACGAAGCCGCCGGTGGTGATGCCCGCAATCGCCGGTCCTAGCACCGTAATAACAGGCAAGATCGCATTACGCAGCTGATGGCGACTGAAAATCTGCGTTGGTGGCACGCCCTTGGCTTTGGCCGTGCGAATGTAGTCTGTGCCAACCACCTCCAGCATGGACGAGCGCATCAAGCGGGTGAGGTAGGCCATAGTAGATAGGCCCAATACCAGCGCCGGCACGAGCATATGCCAGATACTGCCCCAACCGCCAATGGGTAAGACTGTAGTGCCTGCAGCCAGATTAAGGCCAACCAAGGACCATTGGCTGATGGCGGCCACGACGAAGCTAGGCACCGATATGCCCAAAATCACCGCAAACATGATGACCACATCGGGCCACTGGTTGCGGTATAGGGCAGTCAGGGCTCCCCAGAGTACGCCGCCCAGACCGGCAAAGACGATGGCCAAAATGCCCAGCGTGGCGGAGATAGGGAAGTGCTCGCGAATGATATCGTTTACTCGGCGGTTTTCTTGAGTGTAGGAGATACCGAAATCGCCTTGGGCGATGTTGCCCAGATAAATCAAATATTGAGTACCCAACGGCTGATCCAGCCCATATTTCGCCTCGAGGTTGGCCCGTATCTGAGGCGTCATGGCTTTGTCGCCAGCCAGTGGGTCGCCGGGCACCGCGTGCATGCCAAAAAACGTGGCGCTCGCGATAAACCAAATGGTCACCAGGCCGAGAAGCAAACGCTTGGCAAAGTATTTCAGCATGACAACACGCCCTGAAAGTCTAACGACATGGTTTATTCACCACTGGTGTCAATGTAAGCGCGGCTGACGTCGGGGTCTGGGCCGATGACGCGGCGTTTCAGCTGTTTGATGCTGGGGTCCACCACATAGGTCACCCCACGCTCATACATCGGCAACACGACGGCCTGATCGATCAGATGCTGTTGGATATCGCCAAAGGCCTTCATGCGCACTGCGGGCTCCAGTCGGCTCTGAGCGATGTCAATGAATGCATCCAGTTCCGGGCTATTGTACTGACCTCGATTGTTTTTATTCCACGACGCAAACAGATCACCAAAAGTCAGCGGGTCGTTGTAGTCGGGTCCCCAGCCGGCCAGCACAAGATCAAAATCGCCGGAGGTCATTTTCGCCAGCCGCTGCTTGAAAATCTGTTTATCGATTTTCACGCTGATCCCCAGCTTGGTTTTGAGTGTTTGCTGAACCCACTCGGACTGCACGCTGGAAATGGGGTTGTCACCGCTGAGCAGCACTAGGTCTGGTGGCTCCTTGAGGCCCAGCTCTTGTAGGGCTTTCTGCAGGTGCTGTTTTGCCAAGGATGCGTCGGGGGTGATTTTTTGTGGCGGGTATTCTTGGCGCAGCAGTTTTTCTTCGCCCATCAGCCAGCCGGGGAATAGCGACACCCCCGGTTCGTAGCCCGGCAGTTTGGTGACTTTGTAGACCATCTCGTCCATATCTAAGGCGAGCTGTAAGGCTCGACGTAGATTGACGTTGTCTGTGACTCGGCCTTGCCGATGATTGAATTCAAGAAAGAAGACCGTGCCGTCACGATGCTGACGAATCTGCCAGCCCATGCGCATGGCCTCGCTCAGGTTTTCCGCCTGTAATCCCGTGATCGCGATCTTGTTGTCTTTGAAAAAATTTAGGGAAGCGGTGGCGTCCGACGTAATGTAAGGCACATGAATGGCATCCAGATGAATCTCATCTTGATTCCAGAAGTACGGATTGCGTTTAAAGGTCATGCTGGAGCCGTGTACCCATCGGCTGATCTGAAATGGGCCGTTGTACAGCAGCTGATCCGCGTCTGCGCCAAACCGACCGTTGGTGGCGTTATAAAAATCTTCTCGGATGGGCAAGAAGGTAGGGAATACCAATGTTTTGTCGAAAAAAGGCACGGGCCGCGCCAGATCGATCACTAACGTATACGGGTCAGGGGCGCTGACCCCAAGCGCACTGGCGGGCAGCGTCCCTTGATTGATGGCCTCGGCATTCTGGATAGCAAAAAGTAAAAAGGCGTACTGGGATCCGGTTTCGGGTTTCAGCGCGGTTTGCCAGGCAAAGATGAAGTCTGCGGCCGTTACCGGCTGGCCGTCGCTCCATTTGGCGTTTTCGCGCAGCCAGAACGTGGCCTGCGTGGGCGTGACTTCCCAGCGCTCGGCAACGGCGCCTTCAAGTCGGTCATCCAGACCCATGCGCACCAAGCCTTCCATCACATGTCCCAGCACCATGCCCGAGATCGCGTCGGTGGCTCGACTGCTGTTCAGTTGGGGGGGTTCTTCACGAATGATGATGGAAATGCTGTTGGCGTCTTCGTCTACCGCAGAAACATCTGACGAGGTGCCGCTTAGGGCACTGCCCGCGTAGTGCAGGGCCAGCATCAGCAAAGCGACACCGGCAAAGGCGAGCAGGAAAAATTGTGCCAATTGGCGGTTCGGGGACATACGCTTAGTAAGGGGATTCCATCGCTACGAGTCGCCCTGAGTTTGGCGTAAAATCAAGACCTTTCCAATACGAGTGGCGAACAGTTTAGCCGGTCTGTCTCAATAAATTGCTGACCACTCGCTCCAAATGCATCAGCGAGTTACATTCTTCCACCTGATGGGAGTACGCCCCGTATTTGCGCATTTCCGAATCGCCCGTGTTCCAGGCCAGTTTGGCCTCTGGGTTCAGCCAGATAATCCGCTTGGAGCGGTCATAGAGTTCTTTCAGTACCTCGGCATGCGCTTCACCGTGGTTGTTCCGCGCGTCACCTAAAATAATGATCGTGGTGCGGTTGTCGACGTCATCTAAGCAGAGTTTTTTGAAATCCAACAGCGCCTGACCATAGTCGGTGGAGCCACCGCTGTAGTCGTGCAGGGTTTTCGCGATGGCGTCTTCCAGCTTGTTGCGATTGAACAGTTCGGTGACCTCGGCAAGATCGGAGGACAACGCAAAGCTACGCACCTTGGGCATAACTTCGTCCATGCTGTACAAAAACATCAGCATGAAGCGCGCATAATTGGCGACAGAGCCAGAAACATCGCAGATGGCGAAAACTTTAGGCCGATCGACTTTTACCGACTTCCAATACAGATCAAATATTGCGCCGTCGTAGGACATGTTGTTGCGCAAGGTCTTGGGTACGTTGAGCTGGCCGCGTTTGAAGATTTTTCGGCGTCTGCTGTGCAGGGTGCTCAGCTTTTTCGCCATTTTGTACACCATCTCCTGAATCAGGCGGAAGTTACGGTGTTCGATGTTTGATAACTTGACGGAACGCAGCATCTCCTCGCGCAGGCGCTTGCCCGACACATCCGCATTGAGCATGAACTGTTGCTCAACGTAATCCCGGACTTGTTCGCGCAAAAAGTCACGCCGCTGCTTGAGCTGTTGGCCCAAGCGGCGTGCAGGCACCCGAGAGTCTGTGCGCAGATCGCTGATTTCCCGATTCAGATCCGCCAGCCCCATATGATCCATGATGCGTCGTGCATACAGACCTTTCTGGGTGAAAATCTGGATCTCCCGGACATTGGTTGCTTCGCCGGCCTCCGCCATGGATTGAGCAAGCTCTACCCGGGAATTCGCCATCAGCAATTTGCCCAATGGCGAGTGGGCGTCGGTTACCTCCCCCGGTCCCAGATCTGCCTCTTCTTCTTCTTCGTACAGATTGTTCTTCTTGGCCTTGGATTTAGACTTCTTCTTACTGCGATTCTGAGTTTGAGGGTCACCGCCAGCGCCGCCGCCTTCACCATCACCGCCTTCTCCGCTCTCTTCACCCTCTTGCTCGCCGTTGTCTTCGCCGTTGTTGGTGGACTCGCCACGCACATCTTGAAAGCGGAAGAATTGATCGAAGCAGGCGTCGAAGGCGACTTTCTCGTCTGCGGTTTTCGGCAGCACCATGGATAGGGAGCGCTTCAAGTGCTCTTTATCGCTGTAGCCCACTAACTCAACTGCACTGATGGCATCAAGTGTTTCGGCTGTTGAAACGCGCACGTCGGCGTTGCGCAGTGCACGAATAAAGTTGCTGATGGTGCGATCCATGCCCATGCGGAAAACCTAGTTGGAAACCTTGGCGGTCAGAGCGGGTACTTCGCTTTTGACGTTATCGATGTCTTCCTGAAACTTCAGAATCACATTCAATGTGTCCTTGACCATCTGAGGATCGAGGGCTTCTGCATGCAGCAGTACTAAGGTGCGCGCCCAGTCGATGGTCTCGGAAATCGCCGGCATCTTCTTCAGGTCGAGGTTGCGCAGTTCATGGATAAAAGCCACCAACTGCTTTTGCAGCGCTGGCGGAATTTCAGGGACTCGGGCACCGATGATGCGTTGTTCTATGTCGACGTCTGGAAACGGAATGTACAGATGCAGGCATCGGCGTTTTAGGGCGTCAGAGATTTCTCGCGTGTTGTTCGAGGTCAAAAATACCGAGGGGGGTTCCGCCGCAGCCTTGATGGTGCCAATTTCTGGAATTGACAATTGAAAGTCGGAGAGGATTTCCAGCAGCAGTGACTCAAATTCGTGGTCGGCCTTATCGATCTCGTCGATCAGCAAAATGCAGCCGTCCTCTTCTTTTAGCGCCTTCATCAACGGGCGCGGTTCTAAGAACTCCTCTGAGAAAAAGATATCGCCAAAGTTGTGCAGCGCCTGTACGGACTCGCGGAAGCCCTTGGCGTCGCCAAGCACTTCATTGAGGGCTTCTTTCAGAACCTGGGTATAGAGCAGCTGCTTGCCATACTTCCACTCGTAGATGGCTTTAGATTCATCCAGTCCTTCGTAGCACTGCAAACGAATCAGTGGCAGCGCAAACATCTCCGCCGCAGTTTTCGCCAGCTCGGTTTTGCCAACGCCGGGAGGTCCCTCAATCAAAATGGGCTTGCGTAGCTGGTAGGCAAGAAACACGGCCGTAGCGATTTCATCGCTGCAGATGTAACGGTGTTCCTCAAACGATGCCTGTAGCGACGCTACAGATCCCGCCAGTTTTTCGATATCCCCCATGATGATCCTTAATTTGGTGAAAGTTGCTATCACGCCTGGTTAGTGCGACCGAACCCCTCACGCCGACTGGACGGTCGGCGAACAAAAAAGATCCACGCACATGTTTGCGCAAAGCCCAGGATTATCCATTTGCTGCCCCCCTTTGTATACCAAAGCGAGACTTGCACGGAAATCCACAGCGTGTTTAAGCGCGACGTAAGAGGTTCAGTCAGCGAGTTTTAACAGAGCGAGCAGCTTGTTTAGAGCGTCTTCCATAGACTGGGTGCCGACATCCAGTGTCGCGTCGGCATACTGCTCATACAGCGGCACTCGCTCGGCCTCGACTTCGTTTAAGCCCTGACCAGGCGGCGCCGCGATCCCGCGTGCTTTCATGTTGCCAACACGTTGATCCAAAACCGATAGCGGGCAACGCAGGTACACGATATGCCCCATGAGCGCCAAGTGTCGCATGGCTGTCTCGCCGTAGATTGCGCTGCCGCCGGTGGCGATCACCGTTTGCTGCACATTCAGGTCGGCGATGGTCTGCGACTCAAATTGACGCAGCGCCTGATGACCGTGTCTGTGCAAGTACTCCGCCAAGGTGAGGCTTGCCCGGCGCTGAATGAGCACGTCGGTGTCCAGGAAATCGTAGCCCAAGGCCTTGGCCAACAGCACGCCCAGCGTGCTTTTGCCAGCACCCGGCATACCAATCAGGACGATGTTGGACCGAGGCGCCAAGGCCAGTCACTAACGGAAAAAGGTATACAGGGCGATTTGGAAAAGAATCAAACCCGTCGCCCACCAGCGCAGATCACGCCAAGTTTCCCCTGCGTATTCCTCGGGAACGACAGCAGACTTTGGAATACTCCATACCCCAACGCCTAAGGCCAGAAATAGGCCGATGGAAATGTAGTTCGCCCAAATAACCGGTAGTTCCATGTCAATTTCTCCTAAACAGCGGACGGTTTATTGGCGTTGCTGTTCGCCCAGGGTGAATAGGTCAGGTTACGCAGGTGGTCGTCGCTGTGGGGTTTCGTAAACCCGCTGATAATCCACAGGGCCGGCACCGCATAACAAAAGGTAAAGAAGGCGACGTAGAGCATATTCAACTCGACGACCCAAGACAAAATGCCTGCCAGCAAGACCCCGCTGACCAGCGTAATGATGCCCGCTGTGCCGGTGGCTCGCTTGGTCATGGCGCCCAACAGCAGCAATGCCAGCATCGGGCCTTGGAATAGCGACAGCAGTGACTGCAAGAAATTGAAAATGCCGCCCAGATTGCCGATGTAGGGGGCAATACACATGGCACTCAGCAGCAAAGTCAAGGTCAGTATGCGCCCAATTTTCAGATCCGATTCGGGGTTGTGGTTTTTCATCAGCACATGGCGAATGTCCCGAGTAATGATCAGCGCGGTGGAGTTGATGCTGGAGTCGATAGACGACTGCAGCGCCGCGATAATGGCAACGAACATCAGTCCAGAAACACCGACGGGCAGTACATTCTTGATCACCCACGGCAAAGCCATGTCTGGGTATTCAATTTCCGCCATCATGACCAGTGCCAGCAGGCCGGGAAAGACGATGAGAACGGGCACGAAGGTTTTGGCGACGGCGGCAAACATCATGCCGGCGCTGGCGTCCCACTGGGTTTTCGCGCCAAGGGTGCGCTGTAAAATCGCCTGGCCACCCACCCAGTAAGCGGGCGAGAGCACCAGTCCCAGTCCCAAGATGACCCCATGCCAGGGATAGCTTTCGTGATCCGACGGCAAATACGCCTGTAAGTGCGTTGGGTTTTCGGCGGTGAGTTTGGCGACGAAACTCGCGCTTCCGCCGGCATCACTGATCCCGATGCCCACGATGATCAGCCCGCAGAGGAACATGATGCAGACCTGAATGCTGTCAGTGACGGCGACCGCGCCCAAGCCCCCAGCCACACTGTACAAGCCGACAACGGTGCCGGAGACCAAAATGCCGAGCCAAATAGGCCAGCCAATAAACGTTTGCAGAGTGATCGCCAGCGCCCACATGGCCACGCCCATGGCGAACACAGAGACTGTCACAACGATGCCGGCGGCAACCACTCGCACAGCCTGATTGTAGCGAAGCCCCAAGTACTCGGGGATGGAGTACACCCCGGCGCGCCAGTAAAGGGGGATAAAGATTAAGGCCGCGATGATCATTGCGGGAATCGCGCCGATCCATTCGAAGTTCGCTTGGGCAATACCAATGCTGTAGGCGTTGCCAGAGGCGCCAATGTACCCATTGGTATCGACGTTGGTGCCGATAATCGACAAGCCGATTACCCACCACGTCAGCGAACGACCGGCGAGAAAAAAATCTTTGGCGGTTTTGACGCGTTGGGCAAAGCGGATGCCCACAAAGGTAATGAGCGCCACATAGGCGACAACGACGGCCAGATCGATCGGATGCAAGTTTTCCTCCCCAAGAACGTCACAAGGCCAGTGACGACCCTATCTGATAGGACGCGGGCTTTATGGCCAGCGCTCGGCAGGGTAACGCGGAAGCGATCGATAGTGAAAGCCTTCCAGCGTCGGATCGTCTGTTTTGTCGGCCTGCCGTTCCGTTGAATTCGCCACGATTCGAGGGGGGTGGTCTCTCCACTCACCTTGTCGAGCACACCGCGTGCTAAATCACCGATCAATCCGAGGGCACTCGAGCGGCGCGCAATAGTTCAATGCATACTGATGCTTTTCTCCCTAGCCGCCTACCCGTTTGGAGCCTGCACTTTGTTGCGGTTCAGGTGCCCGCTGGGGGCACACAGTGCACGGTGTTAATTGCCATTCGGTCTGGCTGAAGGGGTGTGGATGTGGAAACATTGGCGAATGACGTGTGAGCAATTATTTGGTAATAATGACGCCGGCAAATGAACCTAACTTTTATTATCCGTGGATTATCTAGGTGAGCATCGTTCTTTGGTGGGGGCGATTCGGCAACTACGGCCCGGACTATCCGCGCAATCGTACCCTGATGAGCTGCTTTTCCCAGTTGGGCTGGGAGGTGCAGACCTTTCAGCCAAGGCTTTCCCAAACTGCCGATCTGGAGGCGGCTCTGAGAGGGTTTCGAGATATTGATCTGGTTTGGGTGCCCTGCTTCCGTCAGCGGGATGTTGCCGCCGCCAGCCGTTGGGCCCGACGCAAGGGCATTCCCTTGGTGTTCGATCCGTTGATCAGTGCCTTTGATAAGCAGGTCTTTGAGCGCCAGAAATTTTCGGCCGCCTCTGGCAAGGGCCGACGCCTGCTGCGGTGGGAGCAAGAGTGCTTTGCTCGCGCCAATTGGCTTATCGCCGATACCCAAGAACATGCCGCGTATTTTTCCCGTGAGCACGCCTCTCCCATCGAGCAGATTTGCGTTTTGCCAGTAGGTGCTGAGGAGGGGCTCTTTAAGCCTCAGGCAAAACCGGCCAATCACATTCCTGAAGCCCTGTTTTTTGGCACCTTTATCGGTTTGCAGGGGGCGACCTACATTGCCGAAGCCGTTGCCCATTATCAGGGGCCAGTCTGCCGGCTGACGTTCTTGGGCACTGGGCCTGACCGGGCAACTTGCGAAGCCATTGTGCGGCGCGTCTCGAATCCTAGGGTATACGTGGCTTTCGAGGAGTGGGTGCCGCTGATCGAGTTGCCTGCCCGAATCGGTGCTGCCGATTTGTGCCTTGGCGTTTTCGGGGTCGGAGACAAAACCAATCGTGTCATTCCTAACAAGGTGTATCAGTCACTGGCCTGCGATCGACCGGTCATCACGATGGAGGCAGAGGCCTATCCCGAAGAGATGCGCTCACATAACGGCGGGCTGCTGTGGGTGCCCGCCGGGGATCCTGCTTCTATTGCCGAGAGTTTGTCCGGCGCGCTTTCGACTCAAATCCCCGGTGGTGTTGATGCCGGTGTGGCGTTTGCCTCCTACGAAAAGCACTTCTCCAATCAGAAAATTCGCGAAGAACTCTCTGCGTTACTGACTCGGCTGGTTTAGCGCCCGAAGACAGGCTTCGATGGCCGTCTGCCAGTTCGAGGCTGGGTGCCCAAAGGCGTGAGTGAAAAGCGAACTGTCGAGGACCGACCATGCCGGGCGCGGTGCTGGAGTAGGGTATTCCTCGGTGGTTATTGCCATCACATGCTTTGGTACGGTCAGCCCAATGTCCGCGGCTGCTGCGAAAATCGCTTCCGCGAACTCAAACCAGGAAACATCGCGGCCTCCGGCGTAGTGGTATAGACCCCATGAGCAGGTGCCGTTTTCAACGCGCTTGAGGACTGAGATTAACGCAAAGGCGAGATCGCGAGCGTAGGTCGGGCAGCCAATTTGATCCCCGACAATGCGCAGTGTGTCGCGCTCGCCGCCTAATCTGAGCATGGTTTTGAAAAAGTTCTGTCCGTGCTCACTGAAAACCCAAGCGGTGCGTAAAATGACGTGCCGGCAGCCACTCGCGGCGATTGCTTTCTCGCCCGCGAGTTTGCTGGCACCGTAGACACTGCTTGGATTGGGCTCAGCGGTCTCGGCATAGGGCCGCTGAGATGAACCGTCGAACACATAGTCCGTAGAGACATGCAGCAAGGCCACGTCGTTTTTCGCGCAGTAGTCGGCCACTTGCGCCACCGCGTGTTGGTTTACGGTATAGGCCAGTGCCGAGTTTGTTTCTGCCTGATCCACGGCCGTGTAGGCTGATGCATTGATGATCACGTCAGGCTGCTGGGCGCTGAGACGAGGTTCGATGCCCTCAAGTTGCTCAAGATCCAGTTGTTGGCGGCCCCAAAATACGGCGTTTGGGTAAACGCGTGGCAAAACGTCTAGCAGGCACTGCCCAAGCTGGCCGTTACGACCCAGTACCAAAATGTTCATCGGTTGATACCCGTAACAGCCCTGCGCCTCATGAGTTCGAGTGCGCTCAAGCGTCGGTGCCACTGCGCTGCATTTGATACTCACCGCTGAGGATGGCTTGCCACCACTGGGGGTTGTCCAAATACCAGGCGACGGTTTTTCGGATGCCGCTGTCGAAGGTCTCTGCGGGCCGCCAGCCCAGTTCCCGCTCGATTTTGCTGGCGTCAATGGCGTAGCGGAGGTCGTGGCCGGGACGATCGGTCACGAAGGTGATCAGGTCTTTGTAGGCGGTGATGCCTTCAGGTTTAGTCGGTCGAAGATCCTCCAGCAGGTCGCAAATGGTTTCCACTACCTGCAGGTTAGTCCGCTCGTTATGCCCGCCGATGTTGTAGGTCTCGCCCACCTTGCCGTCGATCGCAACTCGTAGCAATGCCCGAGCGTGATCCTCGACATACAGCCAGTCTCGTACTTGGGAACCGTCGCCGTAAACGGGCAACGGCTTGCCTTCCAGGGCGTTGAGGATCATGTGTGGAATCAGTTTTTCTGGAAAATGATAGGGGCCGTAGTTGTTGGAGCAGTTGGTGATCACGACTGGCAAGCCGTAGGTTCGATGCCAGGCTCTCACCAAGTGATCGGAACTGGCCTTGCTAGCCGAATAGGGTGACGACGGCGCATAGGGCGTGTCCTCGCGGAATAGGTCTTCGGGGCCCTCTAGGTCGCCATACACTTCGTCTGTGGAAATGTGGTGAAAGCGAAAGGACGTCTGTCGATTTGTTGCCTGGGTGGCAAGATAGCGCCGGCTGGCTTCCAGCAGTTGGTAGGTGCCCATG
>JAACDS010000093.1 GCA_009936895.1 Pseudomonadota bacterium | reverse complement strand
TTAACGAATACGCCTTCGAGATTCACTTCCTCAAAAAGCGCTTCGTTTCCTTTAAAAGTAGCACTTCTAAACGATAGTGGTCGATTAAACTTTGAGTAATTGAAAATCGCACCACCGTGGAATACTGCCCCCACGAAGTTGGTTAGGCAGTTGCTAAGTGTCGCCGATTCAAAAGATACATCGCCAAAAAAAGTAGCATTTGTGAAAGACAGGTACTGACCATCAAACGTTGAGCCTGAGAAATCCACGTTTCCTCTCCCTGCCTGATCAGCGACAAATCGCGCTCTGCAGAAAGAGACCCCTTGGTCGAACTGAAACCCTTTAAAATTAGTATTACCAACCCACTCGGAGTCATTAAAGTAAATGCAGACGGCGGCTTTGTTATCGCACACCCACCGCGAGAGTCCACTGATCCACTCATTCCAATGCGCAACTCCTTTTCTTACTCTCTCCTGATTACCCCGAACGATTGCTCCCCGCTCTTCTTCGCTTGCTGTTATCCAGTTATGGACGGTATGGAGTTCGAAAGCATCAAGATCGTTCAAACCGAACCTCCTTCTGTCTCACGGAAAGCAGCGCTGTCGCCAATGGCTATTTCATCTTTTTGTCGAGTAAGCATCCTCTTGCCCGATGTAAACATAGGGTTCTTAGTATTCGGCAGTGCGAAATCTTTCTTTTTCCGTCTTTGTGATCTATCCGCTATTTTCTGAGTCAGCCCAAAACCAAAACCCGCTAGATTTTGCAAAAGAAGGTCACCTAAGCTCGCCGGTGGGACAATCTCTAAAAAGAGCTCCATCCCCCTCTAGCACTAAACCTTGGTAACCATCACGCTTTTAGGTTCGCTCCTCGGAATTTTCAGTTATCGTCCCCCCATGGAAATCTCAGACCGATTCCGCGGCTACCTGCCTGTCGTGGTTGATTTAGAAACAGGCGGATTCAGCAAGGAAGACAACCCGATCCTCGAGGTTGCTTGTTCCTTCATCACCATGCGCGACGATCAGTTGTGCATCAAAAACAGCGCCAGTTGGTCGCTGGAGCCTTTTGAGGGTTCGCATATCGAGCCTGCCAGCCTGAAGATCACCGGCATCGACTTAGACGATCCCAACCGCAACGCCATCGACGAGCGCGAGGCCTTGATCGAGTTCTTCAAGGTGGTCCGAGACGAGATGAAATTTGCGGGCTGCCACCGCGCCATCATGGTGGCGCATAACGCGTCCTTCGATCAGGGGTTTTTGAACGCGGCCTGCGACCGGCTCAAGATCAAACGCAATCCGTTCCATCCCTTTACCGCGCTGGACACTGCCACCATGGGTGCCTTGGCCTTTGGTCATACGGTCTTGAGCAAGGCGTGCAGTCGTGCTGGCATCGACTTCAGCGAGGCTCAGGCGCATAACGCGTCCTACGATGCCGAGCGCACCGCAGAACTGTTTTGTCAGATCGTGAATGCGTGGCCGTTCAATCCGCATTGGCTGGAACAGCTCGAGGCAGAGGCCTAGCCTCTTCAGACTAGCCTTCGGCGGGGTATTTTTCCGAGGTCTCAACTAGCAGGGTTTCCAGCTCACCGGCTTCGAACATTTCCGTGATAATGTCACAGCCGCCGACCAGTTCACCGTCTACCCACAGCTGCGGGAAGGTTGGCCAGTTGGCGTAGCCCGGCAGAGTCGCCCGGATTTCAGGGTTGCTGAGAATGTCCACGTAGGCGAACCGTTGTCCGCAGGCCACCATGCACTGCACGGTTTGGGCAGAAAAGCCGCACTGGGGTGCTTGGGGTGAACCTTTCATATACAAAATGATGGGGTTCTCAGCTATTTGTTCTTTGATGGAATCCAATACGTCTTCTGACATGTCGCCGTCCTGCATTGATCTTGTTTTGGTTATTCGCGATGCCGCAGCACCGATCCTTTGCCGCATTGTAGAGCGAAGCCACACCCGATGGTAGACGTGGGCGGATTCCGTCCACCGAACTGGTTATGATCGTCCCTTCTCTTTTCGCCGCTTCGAACAGGACAATCCCAATGGCTTATGATTTCGATGTCGTCATTGACCGCCGCAACACCAATGCCACCAAGCTGCAGAAGTACGCGGGCAGCGACATTTTGCCGTTTTGGATTGCGGACATGGACTTTGCGGTGCCGGACTTCATTCTGGAACCCCTGCGGGAACGCCTCGATCACCCGATCATTGGCTACACCAAAAAACCCGATTCACTGACCCACGCCTTTCAACGCTGGCTGGCGCACCACTACGGTTGGCAGGTACCCGAAGACTGGATCGTCTGGCTGCCCGGCGTGGTGCCGGGCCTGAACATGGCCGTCAACATGCTTGGCAGCGACGAACAGATTTTGGTGCCCACCCCCATCTATTACCCGTTTCTCGATCTGCAGGAAAATACCGGTCGTCGGCAGGTTGCCGTGCCACTGGCGTTTAACGATGGCCTGTGGTCCATGGATCTGACCGCCATGGCAGACGCCACCACCGATCGGGTCAAACTGGTCTGCATCGCCAATCCGCAAAATCCCACCGGACGGTGTTACAGCCTGGCCGAACTGCAGGCCTTGGGCGAATTTCTGGAGCGCCACGATCTGCTGCTGGTCAGCGACGAGATTCACTGCCAGCTGATTCTGGATAAAGACAAGCACCACCTGCCCATCGCCCATGCGGTACCGGAAATCGCGCACCGCACCGTTTCGTTGTTTGCGGCCACCAAGACCTACAACATTCCCGGACTGGGGTGTGCTGCCGCCGTGGTGCCAGACCCAGACCTGCGGGCTCGGTTTCTCGCCACCCGCGGCGACTTGGTGGTGGGCCCCGGGCCGCTGAACTACATTGCCTCGGAAGCAGCGTTTAACGACCGGTCCGATTGGGTGCCTCAGCTGCAGGCCACCTTGCGCCGCAATCACGACCTGCTGAAGGCGGTGGCCGGTGAACGCATGACTCGCATGGAGGCCACCTATTTGGCGTGGATCCGTATTGACGATCTGCAGCTTAACGATGTGGACGGTCACTTTGAATCTCACGGCTTGGGGCTGAGCAACGGCGCACCCTTTGGTCACGAGGGTTACGTCCGATTTAATTTCGCCAGCCCCAAACCAGTGCTGGAAGAAGGTCTGCAACGGCTTGTCCACAGCCTTAAACGCTCGTAAATCTAAGACATTATGAGAAACCGTTATCAAAACGGCGGTTGCGACACCGGATTGGCTTTAGTATCTTTCGCTCTTTACAGGCCGCACTCGTTGCGGCCTTTTGCTTTTAAGCACTACCACTCCTCACGACGACGGCTTCTCGATGTCTTTTGATGTTGAGCCATGGGGTATTTTCCTCAAGACCACTCGTCGCCATTGGAGCGCAGTGCAGGAGAGTGGACCATGCAGAACCATGTTATGAATACCTATGGCCGTATGCCCGTGAATTTTGTCAGCGGCGCCGGCTCCTACCTGACCGACAGCGAGGGCAAGACCTACTTCGACGGTCTGACCGGTATCGCCGTCTGTGGCCTTGGCCATGCCCATCCCCACGTGGCGCAGGCGCTGGCCCATCAGGCGCAGACGCTCCTGCATACCTCCAATTTGTACGAGATCCCGCTGCAAACCAAGCTGGCCAACCGCCTGTGCGAACGTTCGGGCATGGACAATGCGTTTTTCTGTAATTCGGGTGCAGAAGCCAACGAAGCCGCCATCAAACTGGCGCGACTCAAGGGCAACAACCAAGGCATTAAGTCGCCGTCGATTATCGTCGTAGACGGCAGCTTCCACGGTCGCACCATGGCTACCCTGACGGCGACGGGTAACCGCAAGGTACATGCGGGCTTTGAACCGTTGTTGAGCGGCTTTGTGCGCGCACCGTTTAACGACATCGCCGCAGTGGAAGCCATTGCCGCGAACAATTCCAGCGTGGTCGCTGTGATGGTCGAGCCGATTCTTGGCGAGGGCGGCATTTACATACCCGACGATGCGTACCTTGCTTCGCTGCGCAGGATTTGCGACGCCAACAACTGGCTGCTGATCGCCGACGAAGTGCAAAGCGGCAACGCACGCACCGGTAAGTTCTTCGCCTACCAACACACGGATATTGTGCCCGACGTAGTCACCACGGCCAAAGGCTTAGGTAATGGCATGCCCATCGGCGTCTGTCTGGCGCGTGGCGAAGCGGCGAACCTGTTCGTTCCCGGCAATCACGGTTCCACCTTTGGCGGCAACCCTATGGCCTGCGCCGCTGCCAATGCGGTACTGGATGTGATTGATGCCGAAGGCCTGGAAGCACGGGCCTTGGTGCTTGGCGAGCGCATTCAAAACGGTCTGCGCGATGCCTTGGCCGGACGTAACGACATAAAAGACATTCGTGGCGCTGGCTTGATGTTGGCTGTGGAAATGCACCAAGACATTGGCGGCTTTGCTGCCAAGGCACTGGAGCAGGGTCTGCTGATCAATGTCACTCAGGGCAACATCATTCGCATGCTTCCGCCACTGACCATGACCGATGCTGAAGCAGACGAGTTGGTCAGCCGCGTGGTCGACTTGATCACCAATTGATCGAGAACGGGTCAACCCAAACCAACACCTTCGGAACCTTCTAATGATCAAGAGAGATTTTCTTTCGCTATTGGATTTTTCGTCTGACGAACTCAAGTACGTGATTGAGCGCGCCAAAACCCTGCGTCAGCAACACGAGCGCGGGGAGGTCTATCAACCCTTGGTGGGTAAAACCGGCGCATTGATCCTCACCATGAGCAGCACCCGCACCCGGGTAGCCTTTGAAGCCGGTTTCAGCCAGATGGGTGCCAACGTCATTTTCTTAAGCCCGGGCGATACACAAATTGGTCGCGGCGAGCCGCTGGAAGACTTGGCACGAGTGCTCTCCGAGATGGTAGACATCATCATGATTCGCACCCATAACCAAGCGGACATCGAGACCTTGGCGCACTACGCCACCGTACCGGTCATTAACGCCATGAGTTCTGTCCTGCACCCCTGCCAGTTGCTGGCGGACATTCAGGCCTTTGAAGAACATCGCGGCCCCATCGAAGGCAAAACCGTCACCTTTTTAGGCGATGGCTACAACATGTGCCATTCCTACATCAACGCCGCCAAGCAGTGGAACTTTACTCTGCGCTTTAGCTGCCCGGACTCTCACCAGCCAGACGCGGATATTTTGGCCAACGGTCAGAATGTGGAACGGGTACTCGACCCCAGAGAAGCGGTAGAAGGTGCACACTTGGTGGTCACCGATGTGTGGTCATCCATGGGTCATGAGGGTGAAGAAGGCGACCGCCGAGCGATTTTCGAGCCCTATCAGGTCAACGAGTCGTTGCTTGATTTGGCAGACCCCAACGCTCTGTTCATGCACTGTCTGCCGGCCCACCGGGGCGAAGAAGTCAGTGAGACCTTGCTGGATGACCCGCGCTCTGTCGTCTTTCACGAGGCCGGCAATCGCTTGCACAGCCAGAAAGCCTTGGTGGAATTTCTGCTGCTAAGCCGCCAGGCCTAGGGCACACCTAGCGGCTCAGCGCTTGGACCACGGCCTGATCGTAGCCGTCGGCCAGCCCTTGGCGCTGATCGTCGGCCATATCCGGTTCGAAGCGTCGCCCCAGCTGCCACAGCTCGGCGGCCTCCTGCAGATCCGCAAACAACCCCGCACCGATCGCGGCCAACACGCCGGCCCCGCGGACGGTGGTTTCCACATCCGCCGGTCGCTCTACCGGCACGTTTAATTAGTCACAGAGAAATTGGCAGAACGCATCGTTCACTACCATGCCGCCGTCAACTCGCAGGGTAGACACCGGCGCGCCATCCGCGGCCATGGCCTGCAGCAAAGTACGGGTTTGAAAGGCCACGCTTTGCAAAAATGCGGTAACGATATGGTCTTTGTTGCTGTCCAGCGTCAGCCCGGTAATCAGTCCTCTGGCCTGAGGCTGCCAATAGGGCGCGCCCAGGCCGGTAAAGGCAGGCACCACGTAGACCCCTTGCGTGTCGCCACCGGTTCGGGCAAAGGCATCGGCGGTATCGGCGGCGTGCTCAATCAACCCCAGTTGGTCTCGCAGCCATTGAATGGCCACGCCGGCGACAAAGATACTGCCCTCCAAGGCGTAGCTGGGCTGGCCGTTGATGCGATAGGCCACCGTAGACAGCAGCTGCTGGCTGGAACGGGAGATTTGCTGACCGGTATGCGTCATCACAAAGCAGCCGGTGCCGTAAGTGCTTTTGGACATACCCGGTTCGAAACACGCCTGCCCAATCAGTGCGGCCTGCTGATCACCGGCGATGCCACGAATCGGGATGGCAGCGCCAAACCATTCTGGATCAGCGATACCAAAGTCGTCCACACAGTCGAGCACTTGGGGCAGAACGGCTGCAGGCACGTTGAACACGTCGAGCAGAGGCTGGCTCCAGCACTGCTGGCCGATGTCGAATAATTGGGTGCGGCTGGCGTTGGTGGCGTCGGTGACGTGTTTGCTGCCTTGGGTAAGCCGCCAAACCAAGAAGCTGTCGATGGTGCCAAAGCACAGCTCGCCGTTTTGGGCACGGGCTCGATCCGAGTCCACTTGATCCAGCAGCCACGCCAGCTTGGTACTGGAGAAGTACGGGTCGATGATCAAGCCCGTCGTGTGCTCAATGAGTTCCGCCATAGGCTGTCCGTCGGCCTGATCCGCTGGGTAACGCTGCTCGGCCAACTGCTCACAGAAAGCGGCACTGCGCCTGTCCTGCCAGACGATCGCGTTATACAGGCAGTGGCTGGTCTGGCGTTCCCACAAGAGAGATGTTTCACGCTGATTGGTGATGCCGATGGCCGCTATGTCTGTGGGTTCAATGCTTGCGGAGGCGATGGCCTGACGTCCGACCTGCAAAATCGACGACCAAATCATTTCCGGATCTTGCTCTACACAACCGTCGTGAGGATAGCTGCTGTCGATGCTCTGCTGGGCGCTGGCCACCACCGTACCGGCGGCATCGTATAGAAGCGCGCGGCTGCTGGATGTGCCTTGATCAAGGGCAAGTATGTAGGTCATGAGTAACGTCCAAAGGCGAAAAGTTAAGGCGACAGGACGGCAGCTTAATGCTTCGACCCAGCGGCTGCCAGCCGCGGTGCAAGGCGGTCAAAAACGCACCAAAAACGTGAGGAAAGTCGCATTTTTGCAGAAACTCGATCTATCCACAGGCAGTTATGTGGAACAGGGGAACTACGCACAGGTTATCCACAGACTTTTCCTTGCATTGATATATTGATCCCATTATCTTGTGTCTTCTGGCCAGCAGAACCCCATATCTTGGGTTTTGGGACGCTTGGAAACTTTGACCAAGTCAAAGTTTTTCCCTTGAGGGAGGGGTTTTTTTCGGCAAAACCAGCCGATCAGTAGCAAAACCGGCAGGAAAACTGCAAGGAATTGCACAGAACAGACGAACGTCCGCAAAAGCCAGAAATGCAGCGGATAGAGCGAGATAGAG
>JAACDS010000092.1 GCA_009936895.1 Pseudomonadota bacterium | reverse complement strand
GGCGCTTTCCGCCTAGCACTGCCTATCTGGGCCGCCGGTTTTGTCGAGATACATGCACTGGCGGCGCAGAACGTTCTCTGGTTCGATCCGCTACTAGATCAGCACCAAGTTGTCTCGATGCAGTACCTCTGCCTCTGCGGCGTAGCCGATGACACCGGTGTATTCATCGCTTGCCAACCCCTTGATCGCGTCAACCTCGGCAGCGGCGTAATTGCTTAGGCCTTGGGCGATCACCGTGCCCCCTTGATCCACACAGCGCACTACATCTCCTCGGTTAAAGCTGCCGCGACACTGAACGATGCCTGCGGCCAACAGGCTCACACCGCGTTGTTGCAGAGCCCTCACCGCGCCGGCATCAATCACAATATCGCCCTTGGCTCGCAGTTGTCCGGCAATCCAGCGCTTACGCGCAGCCATGGGAGAGACTTCGGCGTACAAGAGCGTGCCCAAATTCTCGCCGCTCATCAGCCGGGTCAGCACCCGTTCTTCACGGCCCGAGGCGATAACGGTATGGGCCCCAGAGCGTGCAGCTAACCGTGCGGCTCGAATTTTGGTGACCATGCCGCCCCGGCCCAGGGTGCCAGCACCTTCGCCAGCCAACCCGGCCAAGGATTCGTCTGTCGCAGGCGCTGCCTCAATGCGATACGCCGCTGGATCGACCCTGGGATCGGCACTCAGCAATCCGGACACATCCGTCAAAATTACCAGCAAATCCGCTTCCACCAAATTGGCGACCAAGGCTGCCAGGGTGTCATTATCGCCAAAGCGGATTTCATCCGTGGCGACAGTGTCGTTTTCGTTGATGATTGGCACCACGGAAACGTCCGTCAGTGTTTTTAAAGTCGCACGGGCATTCAGGTAACGCTGGCGATCCGCCAAATCTTCGTGGGTGAGCATAATCATAGCGGAGCCACAGCCCAGCCCCTTGAGCGCGTGCTCATATGCCTGCATCAATCCGATCTGGCCTACGGCGGCAGCAGCCTGCAGTCTGTGCACTTCCACTGGCCGGCTGCTCCAGCCCAAACGCATACAGCCCTCGGCGATGGAACCCGATGACACGAGGATGACCTCTTTGCCCAGACTCATCAGCTGAGCTATTTCAGCGCAATAGCTTTGGATTTTTTCACGTTCCAGACCCGTCTCGAGACTGGTCAGCAAGGAACTGCCGACTTTGATCACGATGCGTCGGGCCCGATCTAAGTCCGCGCGACTGACCACAGGATTACTCTCGGACATAGACCACCTCGGTTGCAGGTTCGTCCCCGTCAAAGTCGTCATCACCATCCTCGAAGTCCAGCCCACTTTCCGCCAGCTCTTCGGAACGGCGATTGCGCATTTGCTCCGAATGACTGAAGACGTCGTCACTGATGCGCCGCTCCAGTGTTTCCAGCTCTTCGGCAAAATCGGGATTCTCAGCCGCGAGCAGCCGCTGCTCGGTCAGAAACTGCATCAAATCGTTTTTCAGCTCATCCAAGCCAATATCCCCAAGCGCCGAAATCGAGTAAATCGGCCGGTCGGGAAAGGTTTCTTCCATTTCTTGCAGCAAATCATTCAAGGCATCGTCGTCCAACTGATCTACTTTCGATAGGGCGAGCCATATGGGCCGCTCAATCAACGCGTCCGAGTATTCCGCAAGCTCTTGTTCAATGGCCAACGCGTTATCGATGGGGTCGCTTTGATCTTCTGGCTGCACGTCGACCAGATGCAACAACACCTTGGTTCTCGACAGGTGCCGTAAAAACTGAGCTCCTAGCCCGGCACCTTGAGCTGCACCGACAATCAGACCGGGTATGTCCGCCATAACAAAGCTCGCGTCTGCCGCGACGCGCACCACGCCTAAACTCGGCGCCAAGGTCGTAAAGGGATAATCGGCGACCTTAGGATTCGCCGCGGACACTTGCCCGATCAACGTCGACTTACCGGCATTGGGCAAGCCCAGCAAGCCCACATCGGCGAGCAGCTTGAGCTGCAAACGCAGCCGCCGAATATCGCCCGCCTGGCCCGGCGTGGTTTTACGGGGCGCGCGGTTGGTGCTGGATTTGAACGTGGCATTGCCCATGCCCCGAGATCCACCCTCGGCCACAAGCAAACTCTGGCCTTCTGCGTTGAGATCCCCCAGTACTTCTTGTGTTTCCTCGTCCACTATCGTCGTGCCCATCGGCACCTTGACGTATATATCCTCGCCACCGGCGCCGGTTTTGTTGCGGCTGCCACCACCGTGTCCGTTTCGAGCCTGATAGGAAGGCTGATAGCGGAAGTCGATTAGGGTATTCAGCGCTTCATCGGCAACCAGATACACAGACCCGCCGTCGCCACCGTTCCCGCCATCTGGGCCGCCACGCTCCACATACTTTTCGCGCCGAAAGCTCAGACAGCCGTTCCCGCCCTTGCCGGCCTGTACTCTGATACTCGCTTCATCGATAAACTGCATGTGTCACCTTGACGTGTGATCTGTATCAACACTACCTGATTAGACAGCGCATACAAAAAACCCCGCAGTAGCGGGGTTTGTTTAGCTCGTGTTGCCGCTGACTCAATGCGCGCTAGGCTTCGTGCCTCAAGCCCAACTGGATGCTAGGCAACCGGCACAATGTTTACGGTCTTACGACGCAGATGACCCTTGATCGTAAACTGCACTTCACCATCGGCCTTCGCGAACAGTGTGTGGTCCCGACCACAGCCAACGTTCTCACCGGGGTGGAACTTCGTGCCGCGCTGACGAACAATGATGTTCCCAGCAAGCACTTTCTGACCGCCAAATTTTTTCACGCCCAGTCGTTTGGACTCTGAATCGCGACCGTTGCGAGTACTGCCGCCTGCTTTTTTATGTGCCATGAGCTTTTCTACTTTTCTCTATGAACTGACTTTGTGTTTCTCAGACCTGCTTTGCCTGCCCTACTCTCTTTCGCAGCGGTTTTTTTTCGCAACCGTTTTACGAAGATAATCGAGGTTTAGGCTGAGATCCCAGTAATTTTAACTTCGGTAAACCACTGTCGGTGGCCTTGGCGACGCAAAAAGTCTTTGCGACGCTTGAACTTGATCACGCGAATTTTCTTCGCGCGATCCGTTCGCACAACTTCTGCTGTTACCTTGCCCGTCTCGACAAAAGGCGCACCAACATTGACGTCATCACCATTGGAAACCAGCAGTACCTTGTCAAATACCACTTCTTCTCCGAGTTCCGCAGTCAGCAATTCTAGCTTGACGACGTCCCCTTCACTTACGCGGTGCTGCTTACCACCACTCTGAAATACTGCAAACATATCGTTCTCCGGGTAACGAACCAATCGCGCTACCAATAAAATCTTCGGTGCGACGCCGCAATGTACAAATCACACCCTTTTCAGGAAGGCGCAAATTCTACGGGTATCAATGACCGATTACAACGCAATGAAGGCCTGATCCTAGGAAACCTTTTCGACCACAAATCCGTCATAGCCCTCTTCAGCCACTGCGGTCAGCTGATCGAAGTATTGCGACCCCTTCAAATGGCCTAAAAACTGTCGTGGCTTGCCCGGAATGTTGGCTCCCAAATACCAAGAGTTGGTTTCCGGGTAGAGGGTGCGATTAGCAATGTGTTGGATCTGCTCGTCCCAAGCCGCTTCGGCATCAACTGTGGTTTCAATGGCACCCAAGCCGTTCTTTTGAAGATGGGCGATACAATCGCCAATCCACTGCACCTGCAACTCGGCACCCAGCGGCATCGAAAAGAACACCCCGGGCGAGCCCGGACCATGAATCATGAACAGATTCGGGAAACCGGCAACACTGATGCCAAAGTTGGTATCAAAGCGTTCAGACCATTTTTCTTGGAGACGAAGGCCGCCTCTGCCCTGAGGATTCAAGTTCAGCATAGAACCACTGACGGCGTCGTATCCCGTGGCCAGCACGAGCATGTCTAGTGCATGTTCTGACGAAGCGGTAACGGCACCAGACGTGTTGAACGATTCAATGGGATCATCACGCAAATCCACCAGAGACACGTTGTCCCGATTGTAGGTTTCAAAATAACCGTTATCGAGAATCAACCGTTTGGTTCCAATATGGTAATCGGGCATCAGTTTCGCGGCCGTGGCTTCATCGCTCACGGTGCCCCGGATTTTTTCCCGAACAAAGGCTGAGATTTCCGCGTTCAGCTCCGGGTCGACCACTGCCCCGACATAGCTGT
>JAACDS010000091.1 GCA_009936895.1 Pseudomonadota bacterium | reverse complement strand
TGAACGTAAAAATGTCCCCGGGCACTTCGAACGCCACCAGCATCGATGTGCTGGGCGGAAAATCGACGCGCGCCTGATCAACCTCGGCTTTGTACGGATCGCCCTTGCTGAGAATGGAGTCGGTGGTTCCGTCAAAGGTCGAAAATTGCATGCCCCAAGCCATGGCGCCAGCCACGATCAAGGACAGTACGGTGAGGGCGAAGCGGTAGCGAACTACCATTGAGCCAATGCTTGGTGTCATAAACGGTACCAGTTTGCTTCGAGCCAAAAGAGCAATTGTGCTATAAATTAGCACCAATGGTTACGTCAATTCGTTCGAGTAGTTAAACAAGAATATTAAACAGGAAGTTCTGATGAAGCGTTTCACTCTGTTTCTCGCTGCTGTGTTGTCCTTAAGCCTGTCCTTTTCGGCCTCTGCCGCCGATCGGGTCGGTGATTTCGCCCTGTTGGATCACACCGGTACATTCCATCAACTCAGTTATTACGGCGATCATGACGCGGTGGTTATTTTGGTCAACGGTGGCACATCACTGGCCCAAGACGGCACCGTCCTAGCTTTGTCCAATGTTGCCGCCAATTACGCGGGCAACGCCCAGTTTTGGGTATTGAACCCAGTGATCGCGGACAGGCGTGCGGACGTGGTCAAGCGCCTGCAGACGGCGGGAGCAGAGATGCCTGTGCTGATGGACGAAAGCCAGATGACGGCGAAAAGCTTGGGCGCGGAGAAGTTGGGGGAGGTGTTGGTGATCAATCCTGCCAACTCAGAGCTGGTTTATCGCGGCTCGGTGGACGGCCTTAACGCCGCCCTGACGGCGCTGCCCGCTCAGACCGCTGCAACCGCGACGGCGAGCTTGGGATCCGACATTGAATACGCCACGCACGACGCGATTTCCTACACCAATGACATCGTACCGATTTTGGAGCAGAACTGTGTGTCCTGTCACCGCGATGGCGCCATTGCGCCTTGGTCTATGTCCAGTCACGCCATGGTAAAGGGCTGGTCACCCATGATGCGTGAGGTTGTGATGACGCGCCGCATGCCTCCGGGTCAGGTCGATAATCACGTGGGCACAGCCTTGAAAGAGGTTGCAGGTCTCAGTGTTGCAGAACAGCAAAAGCTGATTCAGTGGATTGATCAGGGTGCCCCCAAGGACGGTGCGGCGGATCCGCTGGCGGCGCTGACCTTTAGCAACGCGAAATACTCCTTGGGCGAACCAGACATCGTACTGTCTGTGCCGCCGCAAACGATTCCAGCGACGGGTGTTATCGATTACCGCTATGTGCCCGTGGAATTGAATTTAGACCGTGACGTTTGGATTCGTGGCATCGAATTTGTTCCTGGCGATCGTCAAGTGCTCCACCACGTCATCACCTATCTGTCGAGCCCGGCAGACAAGAGCGATGTTGAAGAGGCCGAAGAGCAAGGCCAGAACCTTGGGGGATTCGCTCCGGGCCGTCAGTCAGACACGTTTGAAGACAACAGCGGTCGTCTGATTCCAGCCGGTTCAAATCTGTTGCTGCAGATGCACTACACCACGTCGGGCCGTGAAACCGTCGACGCCACGGAAGTCGGGCTGTTTTTGCATGATGAACCACCGGCCTATGTGATGTCGGGCGGAGTCGCCGGTCAACGTCGTTTCATTATCCCACCGGGCGCCAAGGAGCATAAGTTGCGGGGCGAACAGCTGATTGAAAAAGACGCTTATTTGTACGAAATGATGCCGCACATGCATTTTCGCGGAAAATACATGAGCTATACCGCCGAATACCCGGACGGTACGTCGGAACTGCTGTTGTCGGTGCCTAAGTACGACTTCAACTGGCAGTTCAAGTATCAGCTGCAAGAGCCGTTGTTTATGCCCAGCGGCACCAAGCTGGTGGCGGAAGGGGCCATGGACAATTCCGATCGCAATCCCGGCAACCCGGATCCGACCAGACCCGTGTTCTTCGGTTTACAGACCATGCACGAAATGTTTTTCGGCTTCACCACCCTGCGGTATGACGGCCATGTGCCTAAGGCACAAGTAGCGGCGAAGAACGACACGAACTCTGGCAGTGAGGGTGCTGGCGGCGGGGAGTAAGCCGCTCTCTCGAGCACAGGAAAGTGCCGATCCGCCGAGTCTAATGCTGAGGGCGCCGTTAATGAAAGTCGCGAGACTTGAAGGTGTGTTCGGTCGTGACCGAGTCTTCGAGCAAATGGCCGGCGTCTTCCACATGACCGGCCACGACGTGAATGACACGTCCTTCGCGTTCGACCACGCCTTTGAACTTCAGTAACTGACCCTGCAACAATACCGCCCGGAAGCGTTCCATGACCGTGGCCCAAATCACCATGTTGGTGTTGCCGGTTTCGTCTTCCAGCGTAAGAAAGACCACGCCACTGGCCGTGCCCGGCCTTTGCCGGCCGGTGACCACCCCGGCGATACGGATCATTTGACCCGTGCGACATTGCTCTAAATCCGTTGCTCGCCGAAAACCTTTGAGTTCCGGGTGTTCGCGCAACAGTGTCATGGGGTGCGGACCCAGAGTCAGTCCAGTGTAGCGGTAGTCGTT
The DNA here is from genome assembly GCA_009936895.1 of Pseudomonadota bacterium. Lineage (GTDB taxonomy): Bacteria > Pseudomonadota > Gammaproteobacteria > Pseudomonadales > Azotimanducaceae > UBA4421. Next base: position 16,186 of record JAACDS010000091.1, on the reverse strand, counting down.
GAAAAGGTCTTCGGTCACCGATGGCGCATACAGGGTGGCTTTGTCTGACGCGGGCTGGTTTGGCTCTGCGGTACTGGCAGCATCAGGTGTCGCCTCCAGAGGCAGTGGTGTGGCGATGCCGGTGACATCCCAATGGGCTTGATGCCGATGACCGGCCAGTTGATGCAAGGCTCCTGAGCGCGCCAGAAAACCAAGCTGCTGATCGTCTAGGTCAGCGCTGCGTGCCAGTTCCTTGGCGCTGCGGATTATTCCCCGGCTGTGCTCTTTAGCCTGACGCTGTGCGGCCATGATGCGTTCGCCGACATCGACTCTCAGACCCTTGATCATCCGCAGGCCAAGGCGCAGCGCCGGTTCGGCACCGGGTTGGCTCGGCATTTCCAAGGTGTGATCCCATTGACTGATACAGGCATCCAAGGCGCGAATTTCGATGCCGTGGCGCTGTGCATCCTGCACCAACTGGGACGGCGAATAGAAACCCATGGGCAGGGAATTGAGTAGACCGCAATAAAAAGCCGCCGGCTGGTGGCGTTTCAGCCAAGCGGAAATATAGACCAGCAGGGCAAAACTGGCGGCATGAGATTCAGGGAAGCCGTACTCTCCAAAGCCCTTCATTTGATTGAAAATACGCTGGGCGAACTCTTCACTGTGGCCGCGTTCGAGCATGCCGTTAACCAGCTTTGCTTCAAAGTGATCGAGCCCGCCGCGTTTCTTCCAAGCGGCCATGGCACGCCTAAGCTGATCAGCCTCACCGGCACTGAAGCCGGCGGCGACCATGGCCAGCTCAATCACCTGTTCCTGAAAAATCGGGATGCCCAAGGTGCGTTCCAGCACGCGGCGAACGCCGGAGCTGGCATAACTGACGGGTTCCAAGCCCTGACGGCGGCGCAAGTACGGGTGCACCATGTCGCCTTGAATCGGCCCCGGGCGGACGATGGCGACTTCGATTACCAGATCGTAAAAATTATGGGGCTTTAAGCGCGGCAACATGGCCATCTGTGCCCGGGATTCCACCTGAAATACCCCCACGCTGTCACCGCGCTGGAGCATGGCGTAGGTTGCTGGGTCTTCGGCGGGAATGTCTTGGATGGTGAGTGGGGGAGCCTCGGGATTCGTGGCATGAACCAACTGCAATGCCTTACGGATGGCGGTCAGCATGCCCAGTGCCAGTACATCAATTTTCAGCAGACCCAAGGTTTCCAAGTCTTCTTTGTCCCATTGAATCACCGTGCGATCCGGCATGCTGGCGTTTTCTATGGGCACCAGTTGAGCCAGTGGCCCGGCGGAAATCACGAAGCCGCCAACGTGTTGGGACAGGTGGCGAGGGAAACCCAATATGGCGTTAAAATAGAGCAGAAACTGTTGAATTTGTGCGCTTTGAGGGTCCAGGCCAATGGAGCGCAGACGTTCATCCAATACGTCTTGTTTATCCCACCAAGCCAGTGATTTGGAGAGGAGATCCAATACGCCCTGGTCCAGTCCAACGGCCTTGCCGACGTCGCGAATGGCACTGCGCGGCCGATACGTAATCAGCGTGGCCGCCACGGCGGCGCGATCACGACCATACCGTTTGTAGATGTACTGACTGACTTCTTCCCGGCGTTCGTGTTCAAAATCCACATCAATGTCCGGGGGTTCTTTGCGTTCCATAGAAACAAAGCGCTCGAACAGCAAATGCATCCGTGCAGGGTCTACTTCGGTAATGAACAGGCAGTAGCATACGGCTGAATTGGCCGCAGACCCCCGACCCTGACATAAAATGTGCTGGCTGCGGGCAAACTGCACGATGTCTTGTACGGTCAGGAAATAGTGTTCGTAGCGAAGCTGGGCAATCAGATCGAGCTCTTTTTCGATCAGCGTCACGGTGTCCTCGGGTATGCCTTGAGGCCATCGCTGACTGGCTCCGTCATAGGTTAGCTGGCGCAGGTAAGCCCCCGGGGTCAGATACGGCGGAACCAAGTCTTCCGGGTATTCGTAACGCAGTTCGTCCATGTTGAACTGACACAGGTCTGCGATAGCGACGGTTTGTGCCAGCATTTCGTCTGGATACAGTTGTTGCAGACTCGTTATTGGTCGTAAGGTGCGTTCGGCGTTACAAAATCCTTGGTAGCCCAAGTTGTGCAGGTCGGTCTTCAGGCGTATGGCGGTCACAATGTTTTGCAATCCCTGGCGCTCTGGGCAGTGGGTATGAACATCGTTGACGGCCACAACCGGTAAACCCAGCGTGGTCGATAGGGTGAGGGTATTGGCGGTTTTGCTGAGGTCCTGACCGTCATGAAAGAGCCCGAGCCCGATCCAAAGGCGATTGATGAGATTTTTCAGCTGGGCACCCAGAGCCGCAAGCTGTTCCACGTTCTGACCTTCACAGACCCAGATGCCAAGGCAGTCGCTCAGGCCTACCCGCAGATCGTCTAGCGACAGCTGATAGGTGCCTTTTTCAGACCGTTTACGCAGTTTGCTGATGAGACTGGCGATCTGACCGTAGGCTTGGCGATTGGAGGCCAGCAGGATTAAACGGCACGCGGGGGCGGCTTCGGGGTCGGTGGCATCGGTTACCACAAACTCTGCCCCACAGATCAGCTTGATGCCGCAGGCTTTGGCTGTTTTATGGGCCTTGACCAAGCCGGAATACGTGCATTCATCGGTTATGGCGATGGCGTCATAGCCCAGTTCATAGGCCTGTTGGACGAGCTCTTCCGGGTGGGAAGCCCCGCGTAAAAAACTGTAATTGCTGATGCAGTGCAGCTCTGCATACCGTCGATGAGTAAAGTGATTGCCGGTCTGACCAAGATACAGAGGCACCTGATCCCGTATCTCGGTGGAGACAGAGGACTTTGTGCCAGTGCTGTCAGACGTATTGCGCTGGTTCATATCACGCAAAATAACCGTGTAGATACCAGTCGCCTTGCTGTGTTTGCGTCGGTGTTGTTTCGGGTGGTTTGAAGACCCAGCACAGTGCGCCTTGGCGATGCCGGGCAACGTAGTAGTCCCGATACGGTGCTGCGGTCAACATACTGCTGCTCACCGTGAGGTTGCTCTCGCTCAGGCGTTCGGGGCCCTGCAGCAGGGTCAGATGTTTGCCCGGTACGGGTTGGGGCTGATGAAAAAGCCAGAGCGGGCGTTTGCCCGGTAACAATCCGGCACTGCGGCTGTTGGTGGCTGCGGGATCACTGATGATGGCGGGTGTGTTTTCGCGTGGAATGCCTCTTGGGCCTCGCCAGGCCTGTTCTGGGCTGTGTTGTGCTCGGGGGCGTATGCTGTAGCAGGCTCCTGTGCCCAGCCGCGCACTGAGTTCATCCACCAACTCGCTCACGGCCATCGTCGCGCTGGCCGTGCTGCCGAACAGATCTTGACTGTTGCTCACCCAAGATCGACTTAGCGTCATGTCCAGACCGACGGTAAGCACCTCGGTAGGTAGGTCGACCTGTTCCAGTTTGAGGGCGCTTAGCTTCAGGATGTCTTGATGCCGTTGCTTGCCACTGCCGAAGCGAATTTGCAGTTTGGTTGGTTCGCCCTTGAAGGGTGCAAACTGCCAGCGCAGGGTGATGCAGCCGTGTTGGTGGGCGATCAGCCAATACTCGAGCTGCTTGGCCAGATAGGGCATGGGCCCGCGCAGCAGCACTTCCTTATTGCTGATGGGTTTGAGTAAGTGCTGCTGTCGAAAAAAACGTGTTTGCGGACGTATGCCCTGTCTGGGATCCGGCAGTTCGCCCTGCAGGCGGCCCAGGTACTGGGTCAGTTGCTGGCCAAACCGTTTGCCCAGACCGGCTCGGGGGAGCTGTACCAGTTGACCCAGCGTGTAAATGCCCATGTTACTCAGGCGTTCCAGATTGCGCTGGCTGAAGCCTTGATTCAAAAGCGCCAACACATGCAGTGGCACATCGAAAAGGCGGCTGGTTTGTGCTCTGGCCAGCGCAATGGCGGCCTGTGGTGTTTGAGCCGATCGGGCAATGGCCTGGTGATTCATGTCTGCGCAGAGAGCGAGAGCATCTTGAGCGATGACGCTGGCGCTACCCAACAGCATCAGGCTGCCTCGGATTTCCAGCACGATACAATCCGGCACTTCCAGACTGACCACACTGCTGTAGCGGTATAGGGCTTGGGCCAAATCCGCTAAATGCTCTTGTTCTTGGTCCGGGTTGCGCTCGAAATACGTCAGTTCAGAGCTGATGCTGTAGGCGGTTGCCAGGGTACAGCCCGGCAAGATGCCTGCGGCGGCTGCCGCCTCGTTCATATGACAAACCCGCTGCTCTTGGATGACGACCTGAACTCGCTCATTGGGTACGCCTTGGGACTGAAAAATGTCCAAGGCCAGTGTTGGGAAATGCAGCGCCAGCCATTTATGTTCTGGGCTGTCCGGTGAATGCCTTGGAAAAGTGTGTTGAGTGGTTGGGAACATGAGCGGGAAGGGCTAATGCAGTGAGTTGTTTGCAGCCATATCGGGCTCTGAGGTTGACATGTCGTAGGCAAAATCCGCGTAAACAGTCGGTTCTTGCGCTCCTTTTTGAACGGTCGTTTTTTCTCTTTGCGCTGCATGTGCACCCTGTTTTTGCCAGAGAGCCAATTGTTGATGCAGAGACTGCATGACGTCGTAAGGTGTCTGAGAGGCTTCGGCCAGACACAGCTCGATATCGTGAACTGGCCAGCCACCCTTACGCTTGATGATGTCCAGCGACAGCCGGTCGACGCTGTGTGTCGGCCGTAAGGCCAGGCGCAGTTCCGCCAGACTCGATCGTGCGATGGCACTGATCGGGCGAAAAAACAGAGCTAACGTGCGCCCGCTACGGGCGGCCAACTGTATTCGTCGGGTTTCTTTGATGTTGAGTTTGCGCTCTTCTGGCCAGGCCAGTACGCCGGCACAGCCACTGGATAAACAGCATCGCTCCGTGCTCCACAGTGTGTCTTCGTGGGATTGTGTGCGCACCACCAGAATGTTGTGGGTATTCACGCCGCAGGCTCCAAGGGCCGTTTCATAGGGGATGAAGGGCGGGTTAATCCAAACCACATAGGCGTTTTGAGTCAGTTGCTGCAAAACCGGCAGTATCAGGCGCAGTTCGCCAATACCGGCCTGTGGTAACAGCAGATCAACCAATCCCTGTTGGGGCCAGCCCCCGCCAAGCAGGTGGTGGTCCAATTCGGCGTAACCACTGGTTAAGACAGCATGCTGTGAGGGATTAAGGCCGGTGTTCGACAATAAGTCTTTGCCACGCCAGAGCATTGGGTGGGCGAGGACGTCGATATCGGGTGTTTTTTCTGCTGACATGATGAGTGCAAACGCTTAAAAATTGGCTGCCGAGCTCGATGGCAGCAAGTAACTGTATGTTTATACAGTCTTTATACCTCAACTGCGGTGAAGCTGTCCATCAAAGTGCTGGCTGGCCCGGTTTAAGTCGTCGGGTACTGGTTATTTTGATGAGGCTTGTTCAGACTCTACAGGCATACCGTCCGAGAAATGCGCGGCTTGTCACCATTTTGGGTGTTCGCTGTGTTACAAGGTTTGGGCTGTGCGTTAGCACGCGCAAAGACTCTGCAGGAATAAAAGTATGGATTTTGATTACGATTTATTTGTTTTGGGTGCTGGCTCTGGCGGCGTCCGCGCCAGCCGCATGTCGGCCAGTTACGGGGCTAAAGTAGCGGCTGCGGAATCGATGTTTCTTGGTGGTACCTGTGTCAACGTCGGCTGCGTGCCGAAGAAGCTATTTGTTTACGGCTCGCACTTTCACGAAGAGTTTCAAGACGCAAAAAACTATGGCTGGGATGTGCCAGAAAGCGTCTTTCATTGGCCAACGCTTAGAGATAATAAAACCAAAGAAATCAATAGATTGAATGGTATATATAATAATCTGCTTGATAACGCTGGCGTCACCTTATACGAAGCACACGCGCGCTTGCTTGATGCCCATACCGTGCAGGTTGGTGAGGAAACCGTAACCGCCCGCTATATTTTAGTGGCGACGGGTGGATGGCCGGTTATGCCTGATATTCCTGGCATCGAACATGCCATCAGTTCCAACGAAGCCTTTTACTTACCGGATTTTCCGAACCACGTGACCGTCATCGGTGGTGGTTACATTGCCGTGGAGTTTGCCGGTATTTTTGCCGGCCTTGGTGCAAAAACCACGTTGCTGTATCGCGGCGAAATGTTCTTGCGAGGCTTTGATGACTCGATTCGAGCCTTCGTTAAAGACGAAATTGAGAAGAAGGGCGTGGAACTGCTGTTCGAAACCGAGGCGACGCATATTCACAAAGAAGACGATGGTTCCTTGCGCTTGGATCTAACCAACGGCAATACCCTGACAGCGGATACAGTGCTGTGTGCTACCGGTCGCAGCCCAAAGACCCAAGGCATCGGGCTGGAAGCTGCCGGTGTGGAGTTAGGGGGCAACGGACAAGTACTGGTCGACGACGATTATCGGACCAATGTGGAGAACATTTACGCTATCGGTGATGTCACAGACCGTATCCAACTCACACCGGTCGCCATTGAAGAGGCCATGTGCCTGTCCAGCAACCTGTTTACCGACCAGCCAAAGCGCCGGATGGATTACCAGAACATCGCGACGGCGGTTTTTTGTCAGCCCAATATCGGTACCGTCGGACTGACCGAGGCGGAAGCACTGGTGGACCATGCCGGGGATCTGGATATCTACGAATCTCAATTCAAGCCCATGAAACATACGATATCGGGCCGCGACGAACGTACGCTGCTGAAGATGATTGTCTGTCGCAGTACCGATCGGGTGCTGGGCATTCATATGGTTGGCCCGGATTCCGGTGAAATTGTTCAGGGATTGGCGGTCGCCATGGTCGCAGGCGCAACCAAGGCGCAGTTCGATGCAACCGTGGGTATTCACCCCACCGCGGCGGAAGAGTTCGTGACGCTGCGCAGCGTCAGCAGAGCGGCCTAATACAGGTACATCGCAGTAATTGAAGGAATAAAACGATGAATCAATCGATGAATCACTGGAAGGATACGACTCATGCCCGCTGGAAAGGTGTTGCCCGGCTTGGGCTCGTGTTGGCTCTCGTCCTAGCCAGCGGCCAGAGTTACGCGCAAAACGTGATCTTTTTTCTTGGTGATGGCATGGGCATCAGTACCGTCACGGCGGCTCGTATTTATGCCGGGCAAGCCGCCGGGGCGACTGGCGAAGAGTACAGTCTCGCCTTCGAAGAATTTCCTCATCTGGCACTGATCAAGACGTACAATACCGACGCCCAGGTGCCGGACAGCGCCGGCACCATTACGGCTCTCACAACCGGCGAAAAAACCCGCATTGGCGTGTTGGGTATCAACGACACCGTGGCGCGGGATGATTGTGCAGCCGCGCTGCAAAACACCTTGCCAACGCTGGCAGAAATGGCGGAACAGGCCGGGATGGCGACGGGTGTGGTGTCCACGGCACGTATCACCCACGCAACTCCTGCGGGGGCCTATGCGCATACGCCCAATCGCAATTGGGAAAGCAGCGCGACGACTCCGGATGAGGCGCAGGCGCTAGGTTGTCAGGACATCGCCAGCCAGCTGGTGGCCATGCCCTTTGGCGATGGCATAGACGTCATTTTGGGCGGTGGTCGTCGGGAGTTCATGCCCAAGGAACTTGCAGATCCGGAGTATCCGGAAAAGCAGGGCGCGCGCGACGACGGACGCAATCTGATTGATGAATGGCTGGCTGCTGACAGCCGCCGCCGCTACGCCTGGAACGGCGATACGTTGGCCCAGTGGCTCGCTTCGCCCGAGCCTTTGAGGGGGCAATTGATGGGTTTGTTTGAACCCTCGCATATGCAGTATGAGGCCGATCGGGCCAAAGACCCGGGTAAGGAGCCGTCGCTGCGCGACATGACCGCGTTGGCGGTTAAGCAGTTATCTGCCAATGAAGAAGGCTATTTTTTGCTGGTCGAAGCCGGGCGTATCGATCATGCACACCACTTCTCCAATGCCTATCGTGCTCTGGGCGATACCGTAGCCCTGTCTGACGCCGTTCAATGGACGGTGGATAACGTGGATCTGTCCGACACACTCATCATCGTTACCGCTGACCACAGCCACACCATGACCATCAGCGGCTATCCGCGCCGCGGCAATCCGATTTTAGGCACCGTTGAGATGGAACCAGGTAAACCAATTTTGGATGCGACTGGCAAGCCCTATACTACCCTGAGCTACGCCAATGGCCCGGGCTATCGCAAACAGCGACCAGACCTCAGTGATGTGGATACCCAAGGCCGAAATTATCAGCAGCTGGGCACTGTGCCACTGCAGGCAGAGACCCACGCCGGAGAAGATGTGGCAGCTTTTGCCGCCGGTGTGAACGCGTCGGCCGTGCGCGGCGTGATGGAACAAAATCGACTCTTTCACGTTATGTTTAACGCATTGTTCGAAAATTAAGGCGAATGCGGCAGACCTTAGAGGCTATCGTTTTATCGCTAGCCAAACTCACTTAGGCGGCTAACAAGCGGCCACACCAAAGCCCGGGAGATCCTATGGCGCTCATTTCAGACTTCTTCTCACTGTTGGATAGCCTGTTGGGGAGCGCTGCCTATTTTCCTATTGCGCTGTTGGGTGTGGGGCTTTTGTTCACGATTTATCTGGGGTTCCCCCAGATTCGTTTCTTTGGTCACGCGTGGTCTGTGCTCACGGGTAAGCATTCAACGTCTGACGATCCTGGCGATACGTCTCATTTTCAGGCCTTGTCTACGGCGCTTTCTGGGACGGTAGGAACGGGAAACATTGGCGGCGTGGCGTTTGCGATATTTTTGGGCGGTCCGGCAGCCTTGTTTTGGATGTGGGCAACCGCTTTCTTGGGCATGACGACGAAATTTGTCGAGGTCTCCATCAGTCATAAGTACCGCAAGCAAGACGATCAAGGGTTTATGGCCGGTGGCCCCATGTACTACATGGAATACGGGCTGGGCATGAAATGGTTGGCAGTATTTTTTGCTGTCGCCACTGTCATCAGTTCCTTTGGCTCCGGCAACATGCCCCAAGCCAACAATATGGCCTCGGGCATTGAGACGTCTTTTGGCGTGCCCACTTATCTGACAGGTCTGGTTTTTGCGGGTCTGATGGCCTTCGTTATTGTTGGTGGTGTGCGTCGTATCGCTGCTGTAGCAGCTGCCTTGGTGCCCACCATGGGAGTGCTGTATGCCTTGGGTGCGTTTGCGGTGATCTTCTCTAATCTGGACCAAGTCTTACCGGCTTTTTCCTCAGTCTTTGAATACGCCTTCACGGGTTCAGCAGCGGCGGGTGGTTTTTTGGGTGCGTCTTTTGCCTACGCCTTTAATCGCGGCGTCAATCGCGGCCTGTATTCCAATGAGGCGGGGCAGGGTTCAGCGCCCATTGCTCACGCAGCGGCGAAAACTAAGGAGCCGGTTGCTGAAGGCATGGTGGCTATTCTCGAGCCCTTCATTGACACCCTGATCATCTGTACGTTGACCGGATTGGTGATTTTGTCCTCTGGTGTCTGGCAGGAAAAATACGCAACGGCCTTTAGTCAAACCGATACTGAAATTGTGGCCGGGGCATACAGTGACAAGAATCCTGATCACGTCAGTCAGCTGTCGGCGCATTTGGATCTGATGCCGCCGGCAAACGACCCGGTCCGGGCCTTCAGCGGCACGCTGACGGTACAAGCCGGTGTGCCTGACCTGAGCAATGTCACGATTATCCACAACCGTTCCGTGGCTGAGAACGTGCGCGTGTCTGCTCAGGGTGAACCGTTCGACGGCCTGATGGTGGTTGAAGAGGGTGAGTTGATGGACCGTTCGCTGAGCCTCAGCGGGGAATCCCTGCTGCACTCGGTGCCGCTGACGAGCAAGGCCTTTGAGCAGAGTTTCCTCGGCAGTTATGGCGGTCTGTTGGTGACTGTAGGGCTGACGCTGTTTGCGTTTTCCACGGCGATTGCCTGGTCTTACTACGGCGACCGCGCGATCACGTACTTGGTGGGCACCGCGTGGGTGCTGCCTTACCGGTGTCTGTACGTGCTGGGATTTTTTCTGGCGACCATTGTCGATACGTCGCTGATTTGGTTGATCTCCGCGGTAACCGTCGCGCTGATGACCCTGCCTAACCTGATTGGCATGTTTTTAATGCGCAAGGAGGTCAAGCAGATGACTCAGGACTATTGGCAAAAAAACCGCTCCGTCGAGTCCGGTTAGCGAGCCACGCAGCTCAGGCACATGGCATAGACGTGTCTGGGGTCATTAAACGCTGAGAGTTGGCCAATACTGCTCCGTAAGGGCGCCAACCAAGGCAGTTGTCGGGTCCATTGGTCGAAGCGGTTGTCTACAGGCGTCGCTCCTGTGGCCTGCATCAGTTCCATCATAATCTGGCTTTGCGGGTCCAAGGGCGTCCGAATGTCCTTGATGGTCCAGTTCGCCAGACCCGCAAGTTCCGCAGCGTGGTCTGAGGCTTGCTGTAGGCCGCCCAACTCATCGACTAAGCCGATATTTTTTGCGGTAAGGCCGCTCCAAACCTGACCTTGAGCAATTGCCTCCACATCCGTTTGGGTCATGCCGCGTCCGTTCACGACCAAATCAATGAATTCGGCGTAACCGTGTTCGATGGAAAGCTGAAGGATATTTTTGGCCTGATCGCTCAGGTCGCCAACCGCGCTGAGGCCGCGGGCGAGAGGTGCGCTGGAGACACCATCGGCGTGAATTCCCAGGGCACCCAAACTCTCAGAAACGTTGGGCAGAATGCCGAAAATGCCAATGGAACCCGTGATGGTGGTGGGTTCGGCGAAAATTGCGTCCGCGCTGGCGGATATCCAGTAGCCGCCTGAGGCTGCCACGGTCGCAAATGCCGCCACAACGGGCTTGCCGGTTGCTTGCAGGGCGAGCAGTTCTTCACGAATCAATTCCGAGGCAAAGGCACTGCCACCGGGGGAATCAACCCGTAATACGAGGGCCTTGATACGCTCGTCGTTTTTGGCCATGCGGATCTGTTCCACCAACGCTTCGGCGCTGGCCACCTCACTGCTTGCCAGACCGGATTCCATAATCGCGCCTTGCACCGTGATGACGCCAACCGCCTCTTCCGACGGTAGTATCGCGTCGGGGTTCATCGCCAAATACCACTGAAAGTCGATGCCATTTAGCCTGTCATCCTGCCAGCCCACCCGAGCACCGATCCGTCGACGGAATTCTTCAGACGTTGCCAACCCATCCACCAGGTTGCTGTCCAGAGTAGCCTTCGCACCGTCGCCTTGAGCGTCTTGTAACAAGACGTCGAAGTTGTTGGCAAAGGTCGAAACAGCATCGGTGCTCAGGCCTCGATTGCTGGCAATGGCATCGGTAACCGTTTGCCAAATACCGTCAACCAGGCGCTGGCTGTCTTGGCGAGCGGAGTCTGACATGGCATTGCGCGAGAAGGGTTCTGTGGCGGATTTGTATTCGCCCACGCGAAAGATGTGCATTTTGACCTTGAGCTTCTCCAGCATGTCGGCGAAGTAGAGCCGGTCGCCGCCCAGGCCAGATAGCACGATGCCGCCCATGGGGTGCAAGAACACCTGATCGGCGTAGCTTGCGGTCAAATATTGGAATTGACCGCTGTATTGGGTGTAGGCGATGACGCTCTTTCCGGTGTCACGGAAGGCGGCGATTCGTGCACCAATGCTGATGGAGCGGCTCGACGTGAGGCCAGATAACTGATCCAGCTTTAGAACCAATGTCGTGATTCGGTCGTCCTGTGCAGCCAGGTCAATGCTTTTGAGTACATCGCCGACTTCGATCAGACCCTGATCCGCAGGCTGAAAGATCAGGTCCCGCCAATCGCTGGGTGGGGTGATTTGTTCGACGAGGGTACCGGTAGGATTGATGAACAAGGCGCTGTCGGCGGCAATTTCAGGTTGATCCGGTGCGCTCAGTAAGGCGCTAAGGACCACCAGAAAAAACAGCAAGAAGGCGGCATTGACGACAAAATTCCGCAGGCTGGTGATGCGGCGGCCCCAACGCGAAAAAAAACCTTCTTTGGGCACGGTATCTGACATTTGGGGTCTCCATGGAAAAAAGCACTGGTCGGAAAAGCTTACCGTCACGGCGCCAACAAGCCTATGAATGATTCCGGCAATCATCGGTTTGGTGACGTGCTTAACCCTGGGTCGTGAATCGGGCTACTATGACGCCATGGAACATCAGGGTACTCAACAGTCCGCGTCTTGGACAATGTCGGAACTCTCGGCACTTTTTGCCGGCGGAACCGCGTCCGGTCAACAGATCACCGGGGTGACGGTGGACAGCCGTCTGGTTGAGCCCGGTGATCTCTTCGTTGCCCTGGCGGGAGACCCCGGTGAGCGCTTTCATCCCAGTGTTCGCAGTGCCGCAGACGGCCACGATTACATAGCCCATGCGCTGGCTCGTGGCGCCCTTGCTGCCTTGGTCGCTCGGCCTCAGGACCTGCCTATTCCCCAGTTTGAGACAGCAGACACCTATACCGGCTTGTGGCAACTCGGTGCGGCTGCCAGAGCCCGCTTGCCTGGGCCGGTCATCGCGGTAACGGGCAGCAGCGGTAAAACCACCGCCAAAACGTTTTTAGCGGCGGCGTTGGATGCCTACGCACCGCCGGGCAGTTTCAATAACCACATTGGCGTGCCACTTTCTTTAGCCAATGCATGGCAGCAGGCGCCAGCCTGGGTATTCGAAATTGGCACCAGTTACCCGGGTGAGATTCAGCCGCTCACCGAAATGGTGCAACCAGACTTGGCAATTCTGCTCAACGTGCACAATGCTCATATTGAAAATTTCGCTTCTCGAGATGCCTTGATCGAGGAGAAGGCCGCAATTTTTTGCACGCTGCCTAGTTCGGGTTTGCGGGTGGTTCATGATGAGCTCGGCATATCGGGTTATCGTTTTGGTCATGGCCATGACAGCGACGCTCGAATCACGTCGATTCACGGTGACACCATGACACTGTCATTGTTTGGCGAGCCGTTAACCGCACGTGTCCCCGGAGGGGGGGCTCATCGCGCCCTGACCCTCAGCGCCTGCGTGTTGGCTGCGAAACTGCTGGCTTTGGATATTGGCCCAGCGTTGAGCTTGGATGATGCCATTGTTCCGTCAGGGCGTGGTGATGTGCGCTTCAAAGGCGGCGTAGAGGTAGTCGATGACAGTTACAACGCCAATCCCAACAGTATGAAGGCCGCGCTATCGGCCTTTCTTGCAGAGCCTGCGAACGGCAAACGTTACGCCTGCTTGGGTGAAATGCGAGAGTTGGGCGATGAGAGCGCAACAGCCCACCGCGAACTGCTGGAATCCATCGCCGATGACCCCGCATTACATGGTATGGTTTTGGTGGGCCAAGCCATGCAACAGGCTTGGTCAGAGATGGAGGCTGAGGGGTCAAACCATCAGCGTAGGAATCGAATGTTGGCCACGTACGGCGGTGTATCGTCTGATACAGCGGCGCAATTGGTCGCCAGACTTGAGCCCGGTGATCGTGTTTTGGTCAAAGGATCCAATCGCGTGTTTTGGGCTGAGGGCTTTGTGGATCAACTGCTCGCACAGCTGTGAGCGCTGAGTAGGGTTTGCGCAGCAAATTGCAGGAATTTTATGCAAGAAATACACAACGATAAGCAGCATTTAATCGTTGATCGACTGGGTCGTCGGTTCCGCAATTTGCGCCTGAGTCTTACGGCTGCCTGTAACTATGCCTGCACCTATTGTGTGCCTAATGGCAAGCGTCTACAGGCTGCCGCCTACGAACTCAGTGGCGAAGAGATCGTTCGCGCAACCCAGTTACTTATCGCGACAGCCGGCATCGACAAAGTGCGTATTACCGGCGGCGAACCCTTGCTGTCACCGAAGTTTCCCGAGACGCTCAAAGGCATCATGGGGCTTGGCCTCACCGACGTCTCCCTCACCACCAACGGGCAACTGTTGCCGCGCTACGCTCAGGCAATTATTGACTCGGGCATGAAGCGCATTAACGTCAGTCTGGACACCTTGAACCGAGAGCACTTTCGCGACATCGCCCGCTCAGGGGATTTGAATACCGTGCTGCACGGCATTGAACTGATGCAGGCGGGTGGTCTGAAAGTAAAGATCAACATGGTGCCCATGAATCAGGTGAATGAAGACCAGATTTTGCCGATGCTCGACTACGCACTTGAGCGGGGTATCGAGCTGCGGTTTATTGAACTGATGAACATGGGCCATCTGCAGGCCAGCCCGACCTACGACCAAGAATTTTTCTCCATGCAAAAAATTCTTGACCTCATCGCGTCGCGGTATACGTTCAGCCGTACTGACGCACCCTTTGATTCCACCGCCGTACGCTACGAGATTCCGGAAAAGGGCACGTTTGGCATCATAGCCAACGAAAGCGAGCCCTTTTGTCGAAACTGTACGCGGCTTCGGCTGTCGTCCAACGGAGCCCTGTACGGGTGCTTATCCAGTGCGCGTTCATCGGATATTCGTCACTTACTGACTCTGCCGGACGATGACGCTCAGCAGGCGTTGCATCAGGTATTGCTGGGGGCGCTCGCCGACAAGCAGAGCGAGAATTTTCAGGGCGAAGTCACGGTGATGAAATTTATTGGCGGTTAATGCGCCACCTCTGAAGCGTCAGCATCGAGGCCGCCGGGTGAAGAAAAGTCGTAAACCTCGCTCATTTCTTTGCGCCCTTAGCGTTTAATCTTCAGCCCCGAGTCCAGCCAGCCGCCAAGGTACGATATGTCTGATATCGACGATTTGTTTGAAACCCTGACCAACCTGCAACGCAGCAAACGTCTGCCGCCTCTGCACCTGTGGCGGCCAGAGCATGCTGGGGTAATTGATATTCGTATCGATCGGGAGGGCGCTTGGTATCACGAGGGCACACGAATACAGCGCCAACCCCTAGTGGATCTGTTTGCGACGATTTTACGTCGCGAGGACGATGGCTACTATCTGGTAACGCCAGCGGAAAAAATGAAAATCGTGGTGGAAGAGGCGCCCTTTATTGCCATCAATCTGGACGTCAGAGGGCAGGGGACAGCGAAACAGTTGCTTTTTAGCACCAATGTAGGGGACTACGTCGTCGCCGATCAGGATCACCCGATTGTGATGCGCGACGGTCGACCGTTTCTGCACATCAGAGATGGGCTGGAAGCTAGAATTCAGCGCAGTGTTTTCTACCGCTTGGTGGAAGAAGGGGAACAACAGGGCGACGACCTGTTCGTTTACAGCAATGGCTGTGGGTTCAACTTGGGATCGGTGATCGCCTAGGACTTGCGATCGCTTACGGTCGGTGGGTAAACGTCAGGCAAAAAAAAGCGCCAGACGACCGGCGCTTGTGCTCCGAGGCCGAGCCTACATATTCGGGTAGTTGGGGCCGCCAGCACCCTCGGGCACCACCCAAGTGATGTTTTGTGACGGATCCTTAATGTCACAGGTCTTACAGTGCACACAGTTTTGTGCATTGATCTGAAAACGCGGTCCGTCGGTTTCTTCAACGATTTCATACACGCCTGCGGGGCAGTAGCGCTGGGCGGGCTCTGCGTACATGGGCAAGTTGTCGCGTATCGGCACGTCAGCATCTTTTAACGTCAAATGACAGGGCTGGTCTTCCTCGTGATTTGTGTTGGACAAGAACACCGACGACAGCTTGTCGAACGACAGCACACCGTCGGGCTTCGGGTAGTCGATCGGCTTGCTGGCCGCCGCTGGCTTCAGCGTGGCGTGATCCGGGATGGGGTCTGTCAGTGTCCAAGGCTGATTGCCGGCGAAAAACTGATCGGTAAAGGCGTAGCCTGAGCCACCCAAAACACCGAGTTTGTGCAGGGCTGGACCAACATTGCGAGAGCGATGCAGTTCGTCGTACAACCACGAATTTTCAAACCGTGTCTGGAATGAGGCGGCCTCGGTTTGAGCATGGCCTTGGCCCAGCTCATCAAACGTCGCTTCAGCCGCCAACATGCCAGACTTCATCGCCGTATGGCTGCCCTTGATTTTCAGCACGTTCAAAAAGCCGGCATCGTCACCGGCAATCAGTGCTCCGGGCACGGTGAGTTTGGGTAGTGCCTGCAGACCGCCCTTGGAAATGGCTCGGGCGCCATAGGAAACGCGCTCTCCACCTTCCAGCACATCGGCAATCAGCGGATGGTGCTCCCAGCGCTGCATCTCGTCGAAGGGTGACAGGTGAGGGTTCTTGTAGCTGAGATCGACAATCAGGCCCAAGGACACCTGATTGTCCGGCAGGTGGTAGAGAAATGAT
>JAACDS010000090.1 GCA_009936895.1 Pseudomonadota bacterium | reverse complement strand
GCTACCATGACTTCCTCAACTGCCGAGCGGTTGACTGTGCCAAAGGGCTGCAAGCGTGCATCGATCTCGTCGTCGCTGCCGGGTGGTACCGCGTTGGCAGACAAGGCAAACAAAAGGGTTGAAGCAATAGCGATGAATCTCAGTCTCAAGAGACCTCTCCTTAATTGAGCAAATGAATGTCGTTGAGCAAACCTGACCGATGAGCCTCCATCGTGTCTCTAGGCTATTCGTCGACCTGATCGGTGATGTTCAGGTTCTACAGAGCCAGGCGCGCGCGATTATAGCTTCAGCTACGAGTCGCGTCGAATAACTCGCGCCCGATCAGCATACGCCGAATTTCACTGGTGCCTGCACCAATTTCGTAGAGCTTGGCATCCCGCAACAAACGCGCCGCAGGATAGTCGTTGATATAGCCATTGCCACCAAGAGCCTGCACCGCTTGCAAGGCGTGCTGAGTGGCGCGTTCTGCTGCATACAAAATGCAGCCCGCTGCATCAATACGCGTGGTGCGATCAGCATCGCAGGCAGCGGCTACCGAATACACATAGGCTCGAGCCGCGTTAGTTTCGGTATACATATCAGCGATTTTAGCCTGCATCAGCTGAAATTCACCAATGGGTCGACCAAACTGCTGCCGCTCATGAACATAGGGCATTGCTACATTAAGGGCAGCACGACTGAGGCCTAAGGCACCGCCAGCCAAAACGACACGCTCGTAATCCAGACCGCTCATCAAAATGCTGACGCCCTGACCCACCTTGCCAAGAATTTGCGACTTGGGAACCCGGCAATCTTCGAAAATCAGTTCCGCCGTGTCGGAACCCCGCATACCCATTTTGTCTAACTTATCGCCAGTGCTAAACCCGGTCATCCCCTTCTCGATCAGGAAAGCCGTAATGCCCTTCGAGCCCAAGGCAGGATCTACCGTGGCGTAGACCACCAGTACGTCCGCACCCGGGCCATTGGTGATCCACATTTTGTTGCCGTTGAGGATGTAGTCATCACCATCGTCTCTGGCACGCAAACTCATGCTGACAACATCGGAACCAGAGCCGGGCTCGCTCATAGCCAAGGCGCCCAGAAATTCTCCCGACACCAGCTTAGGCAAATAGCTCTGTCGCTGCTCTGGGGTGCCAAATCGGACAAGCTGATTCACGCAGAGATTGGAATGGGCGCCATAGGACAGGCCAACAGAGCCAGACGCGCGACTTATTTCTTCCAACACGATGGTATGAGCAAGGTAGCCCATGTCAACGCCACCGTATTCGAATGGCACCGTCATACCCAGTACACCAAGGTCGCCCAGTTTTGGCCACAGATCTCGAGGGAATTCGTTATCTCGATCGATCTCGGCCGCCCGGGGTGCTAATTCCTTAGCGCAAAAACTCGCCACACTGTCACGCAGCTGCCCTATGGTTTCTCCGTGCCCAAAATCAAAATCTGGTACCAAATGCATGGCTGCCCCCATTTAAGTCAAAAGGCCGTATGGTACCCGAACCGACTGACCGAGTTCGATCAATTCAACACACAGCTCCTTAATAGTAGGGTCTGCGGTGCTGGCATTCGCGCGAACTCGTAGACATGATTGCGCGCTGGATCGCGACGTGTCGCCACATGGCGGGATCTACATCATTGAAAACAGTCTTCCCAAAGACCTTGAGATATCACTTCATCGTCAAGAAGATACCGAGCAGGCGGCCTAACGAAGCCCCTGCTTATTGACCCATTCGTGAGTTTGGTTCAGCGCGGTGCCGAGTTTTGTAATCAACTCGTCAATCTGACTGTCGGTGATAATCAACGGCGGACAGATGGCGATGGAATCGCCTAGGTTACGCAGCACCAAGCCCGCTTCATGACAGGCACTGGAACAGTAGGCTCCCACACCATCACTCGGCACGAAGGTCTCTCGAGGCTCCGCACGACGCACCAGTTCTACCGCAGCAATCAGACCCTTCCCGCGCACCTCGCCTACCAGTGGATGACCCACAAATTGTTGCAAGCGCTGCTGGAGAATCGCTCCCATCTTTTCCGCATGGGCGAACAAATCCATTTCTTCCATCAGCTCCAGATTGCGAAGCGCTACCGCCGCGCAAACCGGATGGCCCGAATACGTAAAACCGTGGGCAAAGTTCCCCAACTCGGCAGATCGATCCGCAAAAGCTTCGTACATGAATTCCGGCAACAACACGGCGCTGATGGGCAAGTAGGCCGATGACAAGGCCTTGGCAATACTCATGGTGGTGGGCCTGATGTTCATGGTTTGGGCCCCAAATGCCTTGCCCGTGCGACCAAAACCACAGATCACCTCGTCATCAATAAAGGCGATATCGTGATTGTCCAGAACTTGTTGAATGCGCGGATAGTAGTGTTCCGGCGGCACGACCACGCCGCCGGCTCCCATAATGGGTTCAGCGATAAACGCAGCCACAGTTTCCGCGCCCTCGCGCTCTATCATGTGCTCCAGATCATCCACCAGTCGCTGAAGAAACTCGGACTCCGTCTCGCCGGGCAAACCTTCGCTATAGTAATGCGGCGATGACGTATGCAGGACACCGGGCATTGGCAAGTCAAAGGCCGCATGGAACGGAGGCAGACCTGTGAGCGAACCACTGGCAATGGTGACCCCGTGATAACCCCGTTTACGCGAAATGATCTTTTTCTTTTCCGGCCTGCCAATGGCGTTGTTGTAATACCAGATCAATTTGATTTGGGTATCGTTTGCATCGCTACCGGACAGACCAAAAAATACTCGGCCCGCGTCAAATGGCGCCATCTGTTTTAGCTTTTCTGCCAGCAACACTGACGGCTCGTTGGTTCTACCAGCAAAGAGCTGAGAATAATTGAGTTTGACCATTTGCTCATAGGCGACACGGGCCAGTTCTTCTTGACCATAGCCAATAGCAGTGCACCAAAGACCCGCCATGCCCTCTAGATACTGCTTACCGTGGTTATCGCGAACATAGATTCCATCGGCACTCTCCAGCACCACAGGCCCATGCTGCTGATGCTGAGCCAGATTAGTTGAGGGATGCAGCAGGTGCTGCAGATCCATCCCCTCGATAGAATCGTTAGGATATTCATTGTGACTTGCGAATCTAGGGATGTTAGTCATGTCATTGCTCCTCGTCGGCACTCTGCCCGACATCAAGGTCTGCGAGATCAGATCAGCGTTCGTGCGCTCAATGAAAACTCGTCCATCACAGCATCTGCGTAATCAATGCGCCCAGTCAACTCCTGTGCCTCTCCATAACATAGTCGCAAACAGGCTTCGGCCATATGCTCCACCGGTGTCACCCGATCTTCATTGGTTTCGTTGATCAGCTTGTGGTGCATGACTCCCGGCGTAGCCACCAAACCTGGAGAGATAACGTTCACACCGATACCGTCTTCAAACACTTCTTGTGCCAACCCCGTTGTAAAACGCTCCAAAGCAGCCTTGCACATGCCATAGACTGTTCCGCCTCTTCCGGGCACGGATGTTTCCGGGTGAAGCGCCGCATGAGATGACACATTCAAAATCCAACCTGAGCCGCGCTCCTTCATCCCAGGCAACACCAACTGCGCCAGCTCGAAGGGTGCCCAAACCTGAACCTCCATCATCAACTGGAAGCGCTTCTCCGGAAAATCTGCAACAGGGATAAAGTATGTGATGGCAGCATTGTTAACTAAAATATCAATGGCCCCGTAGACGCTCATGGCGGCGTCAACCAATCCCTGTCGGTCTTCCGCATTTGCCAAGTCAGCTTTGACAGCAAATGCCTCGCCTCCCGCTGCTTTGATGTCGGCAACGGTTTGGTTGATCGAACCTGGCAGATAGTGATCGCCTTCGCCCACGGTGCGTGCCGATACCACGACCTTCGCTCCTTCCATGGCGTAACGTCGGGCTAGCGCGTCGCCGATACCGCGACTGGCTCCCGTAATGACGGCAACCTTGCCAGCCAAAACCCCTTGCTGATTAACGGATACCGACATGTCTCCCTCCTATCTGATGCTGCCCCTTTGCCCAGACTATAGCAGTCGTCTCACGCGAGATCCTAAGCCTGTATAGACCTCGTAAGCGATGGTCTCAGCCTGTTGCGCGACCTCGTCGACAGACAGGTTGGCGCCAAAGACTTCCACCCAATCACCTTCCTGCAGAGTGCAGTCCGCTGCATCTGGCGCCTCGACGACCAACGAATCCATGCTGATACGCCCCACGATGGGAAAGCGATGGCCGCGAAAGTAGACCTGCCCTCGGTTGGACAGCAATCTGGGTACACCATCCGCATAACCCACGCCAATGGTCGCCAGACGGGATGCCCCGCTGACTCGATAGGTGCTCCCGTAGCCGACCTCGGCACCAGCCTCAACATGCCGTACCTGCAGCACCTGCGCTTCCAACGTCGCCACGTTCGCAAGACGTTGTTTCGCCGGCTTAGAGTCCGTTTCAACGTGGGGATTAACGCCGTACAGGCCAATACCCAACCGATCGACATCCATTGGAACATCCGCCAACACGCTTGCGGACCCGTCGTGGTCTGATAGAGCGGCTGCGCTGTTG
>JAACDS010000089.1 GCA_009936895.1 Pseudomonadota bacterium | reverse complement strand
CCTCTGACGGTATGTCTTTCATCACGAGGTTCAACAATCGTAGATCACCCACCAGCACCATGCCTCCCAGTAGGGACATGCCGAGTAAGTGGAACATCTGGACCACGGCAAAAACTCCGCCGTAGGCTTTCGATATGTCCGCCAGTAGCGACGTGTCTAACCAATCAAAAAAGGGGTAAAGATCCATTCAGCGTAGCCTCACAAGTAACGCGTCAAAGTCATTTTTCGCAGTGCTCTATTCATTGGCAAAGGCGGCCATTTCATCAACACAGCCTGCTGCCCAGTACATGGCGAAAGGCAGCTCTTTGTGACAGTCAAACCAGTCATAGGCAATGGTTCGGCCGGTTACCACCACACCGGCCCACAGGCCGATTGAGATCGCCGCACCCAATCGAATGTGTCGGGGTGGTTTGGGGTCAAGATCCCAATAGTCCGCAGAAGCCTGCATGCGTGCCCGAAAAGCAAACGCATTGATTGCCGCTAAAATCAGCAGCACGACCTTGATGCGAAACCAAAGGCTTTGGGTGGTGCGCACGGGGATCGCGTAATACAGGAGCAGCCCGGAGATCACCATCAGCGCGAAGCCAATCATCATCGGTTTGTCTAGACGTTCGGCAATGGTTGAGGCGCGAACGTTGGGGAATGCGAGGCCGAGCATACGCAGGTCGATCACGAACAACATGCCCAAAAACACCATGAGCGTGAGCACATGCGTCGTTTCGATCCACGCGTACAGATAAATACTCTCATGAATTTGGGTGCTCCAGCTCTGGGTGTCTAACCACCGAGCCAGTGTAAGAAGCCATTCGTTCAGCATTGTTCAGTTGTAGCCTTTTATTGCAGTACTGCCCTTGAAAATTAGCGCATTGCCCCGGGCATGCCGCCATCAATGACAATGGTCTGGCCGGTGACCGAGGTGGACTGGACAAAGGCCAAGACTTGATTGGCGATGTCTTGTGCCTGTCCGACGCGCCCTAGCACGGCGGTTTGCCGAGCGCCCTCTGCGACGTTATCCGGCAACCGCTGTGCCATGCGAGTATTTTCCACCAAGCCCGGCGCAATACAGTTTACGGCGACGTTGGGTGACATGGCCACCGCCAGGCAACGGGTTAAATGATTGAGGCCCGCTTTGCTCGACGAGTACGCAATGCTGCTGCTGCCGGGACTGATGCCGCCTGCTGAGGAAATGTTCACGATATGACCGCCATCACCGGCACTCAACAACGTCGCGGCCGCGCGAGCGAGCAGGAACGGAGCGCGAAGATTGGTTTCCATTACGCGATCCCAAATGTCTGCGGTCAGCTCATCCAGCTGCCGAAAGGGAATGCCGATGTTCCAAGCGGCATTGTTGATCAGTACATCTAGGCGATCATGCTGTTGGCGGATGGTCTCAATCAGCGCTTCGATGGCGTCTGGATCTCGTTGATCCAGCTGCATGGCTTCCGCGCTGCCCCCGGCATCAGTAATAGTCGTTACCGTGGCTGCCGCTGCATCTGCCGCGCCGACATAGGTGCCAATCACGTGCCAGCCGTGGCTGCCAAGGACTTGCGCGATGGCACCGCCAATGTCGCCAGACGCGCCCGTGACTAAGGCGATTGGTCGTGCTGTGCTCATATCCTCTCTCCAAAAACTTCTGGCCTATATCTCTCGGCCGAACTGGCGGGTAGATTACCTCATTCGGTGAATAGATGGTGGTGGCATGACTTTGTGGTTACCGTCTAGCCTATCTTTCTCAGTAGAAATCGTATGAATTCCATTCAGCCCCTACAGAACGTTCGCGTACTTGATCTGACTCAGGTGTTTGCTGGGCCTTACTGCACGTACCAGTTGGCATTGCTTGGCGCTCAGGTCATCAAAGTAGAGCCTCCCGGCGGCGAAATGACCCGTTACGGTGGCGCGCTTCCGGAACTGTCCAAGCAGGGGCTTGGACTGAGTTTTTGCACCCAGAATGCTCAAAAAAACTGCATTGAGATGGATTTGAAAGACCCGGTACACGTTGCCAAGGTGCTGGAACTGGCCGCAGAAGCCGACATTTTTGTCCAAAATTACCGCCCGGGGGTTGCCAAGCGATTGGGGCTGGGTGAAGGGGCTCTAGCCGCAGTAAACCCTCGGCTGGTGTATTGCTCTATTTCGGCCTACGGCGAGGTGGGGCCAATTGGTCACCGACCGGCCTATGACCATGTGGTGCAGGCGATGAGCGGGATTATGAATACCACGGGCACGGATGAGATGGGTCCGGTCAAAGTAGGTGCACCCTATATCGACTATGCCACCGGTCTCAACGCGGCTTTTGCCGTGATGGCCGGGCTGCGTGCGCGTGACCTAACCGGTGCTTTTCAGTACGTAGACGTCAGCATGTTGGATACCGCCATGACGATGATGGCAAATAATTTGGTAACGGTAGCCACCACCGGTGAGGACCTGCCGAAGCTCGGTAACGAGGCGGCCAGTCGCGCGCCATCGTCTGGCTGCTTCACGACCCGAGGTGGCGAGTTGCTGATGCTGGCAGCAAATAATGAGCGCCAGTTTGCGGATCTTTGCGAGGTGCTGGGACATTCGGAATGGGCCCAAGACCCCCGCTGGGCCGAGCCGCGAGCACGTGCGGCCAACCAAGATGCGTTACGCGAGATATTTGAATCCGCATTTTTGGCCAAATCAGCCCATGAGTGGGAAACCTTGTTGGATCAGGCCGGCGTGCCCGCCAGTCGAGTGCGCAAGCTCAGCGAGACCGTGACGGAGGGGCAGCTTCAGGCACGCGGGTTATTGAAGACATTAACGGTGGGTGACGATGCAACTCCGGTATCACTGCCCGGGATCGGCTTCCGGCTCAATCGCGTCAGTCTGACTCCAGACCGACCGCCGCGGGCGGTCGGAGCCAACGATGCCGAGTGGTGGTTGGACTAATCGTTCGAGGCGTTCGCTCTCGCGTCGAGGGACAGGGATTGAATCCCTGGGCCTGCGGCCAGCGTTAACAGTCCTGCCATGATCGCCAGATTTTTGATGAAATTTTGAGTCTCATGTTGTTGGGTCAAGCCCTCGTATACGTTCCAAAAATCGTGCATGAACACGTTTATCACCAAAATCATGCCAGCCAGCATTAACGCGATGGCGCGTGTTTGCCAGCCAGCAACGAGAGCCACGCCGCTGCCAATTTGCAGCACGATGGTGATCGGCAGCAATAGGGATACCAAAGGCACCCCATGCGTCAGCATATAAGCAGCAGTATCATCGAATCCAGTGATCTTGCTGATGCCGGGTATGAGAATATAGAGACCTAATAAAACGCGACCTGTGATGCCAATCAGAGGCTGTACGGGTTGAATCATTCGTTCCATGGGGCTCTCCTTTATTGCCAGCCGGCGCGGTCAAAGACGCGAACGGCCTCGGCTTGGCGCTGGCCTAATACCGCCGAGTTGATACTGTCTTCTTCGAAGGGGCCTAGGCTCGCTACTGGCCCTGACGTGGGGCCGACGATGGGGTATTCGTTGTTGCCTTCGGCAAACAATCGTTGGGCGAAATCGCTGGTCAAATATTCAAGAAATCTAATCGCATTTTCTTTGTTCGGCGCGTAGCGAGTGACGCCGGCACCGCTGATGTTTACGTGTGCACCGCGGTCACTCTGATTTGGAAACACGATGGTTAACGCATTGGTAATGGCATTGTTCTTCGGGTCGTCTGATCCGATCAGGCGGCCAACGTAATAGGTGTTCGCGACGGTAATACCGCATTCGCCAGATGCCACAGCCCGCAGTTGAGCGGTGTCGTTGCCTTGTGGCGTCCGAGCAAAATTGCCGACAACGCCGCGAGCCCAAGCCTCGGCTGCTTTTTCGCCCTGGGCCTCGATGATCGAACTCATCAGCGATAGGTTATAAATATTGGAGGAACTGCGCATACAGACGGAACCGATTAGGGCAGGGTTGGCCAGATCTTCGTAACGGTTAACCGCAACGGGTAGTCCAGCAGCTTTGTTAAACGCGATTACTCGAACACGCTTGGACAGACCAAACCACAAGCCTTCTGGGTCGCGCAGATTCTGTGGAACCCGTTGGTTCAATACGTCACTTTCGATCGTCTGAAAAATGTCGTTTTCGCCTGCGCGCCAAAGGCGGCCCGCATCCACTGTGATCAGCATGTCTGCCGGCGAGAATTCACCCTCGTTGCGAATACGTTCAATCAGGGCATCGCTTCCGCCCTCAATGAGGTTCACAGCGATACCGGTCTGGCGCGTGAATTCCTCATACAGAGCCATATCGGTGTCGTAGTGTCTGGCAGAATAGACGTTCACTACTTCGTCAGAGGTTGCGCTGGCAGGGAAGGTTGAAACGGTTAGCAGGACGAGTAGGCCAAATAGCTTGGTTGCTTGGTTTTTCATGATTCGCTTGGTCGTTGATGATTTGAGAGCAAATAAAAAGTGTTTCGCGCAGTTCTTAAATGAGAATGATTATCAATTATAGACCACGGCTTCGGCGTTGGTAAAGCGCAATGCGACACGGTCGCCTGAGCGCAACCGGCTTTTCGGGCTAACAACGACGCGTAGCTGTTGACGCCCTGATCGGACAAGCGCTGTCCAGTGCATGCCGTCAAAGCGGATATCGTCCACGGCGTAGGCGTTTCGTGGTTGGGGCGGATCACCGTCTTCGAAACCTGTTACTGCGATCGTACTTCCGCGAATGCCCAGTTCAATGGATTCGCCAATGGCGAGATTACCGTTATGGCGCAGGTTTGCGAGCGGTAGCTCCCCAAAGGGCGTCACAATGTGATGGGCTTCAACAAGTCCTCTCACGGACTGCAGACCAGCGATCGTCTCGGCGATAAATCGATGAGCAGGGCTCTTCCAGAGAGCCTCGGGGGTGTCGAGTTGAACCGCAACGCCATCAACGAGTACCAATATGCGGTCGGCCATGGCCATGGCTTCTTCGGGATCATGGGTCACCATAATCGTCGATGTGCCTGCCTGAATAAGGCCTTGCCGCGCATCCTGCCGAAGCTGACGGCGAAGCGGCGTATCCACGCTGGCGAAGGGTTCATCCAACAGCATCACCCGAGGATTGGTGGCCAATGCCCTGATCAGCGCGATTCTTTGCTGCTGGCCGCCGGATAACGTATCTGGATAACGGGCTGCCAGGTCGGCAAGACCAACGCTGTTGAGCAAATCCTTCACCCGTCTGTCGCGCTCTGCCGGTTGACTGTTGTGCAGACCAAAACCCACATTCTGCGCCACGGTGAGATGTGGGAACAACGCATGGTCTTGAAAGACCAAGCCCACAGGGCGTTGCTCTGGAGGTGGAGAATGCCCCGCCCTGGCGAGGCGTTGACCGTCCAGCGCAATTTCTCCGCTTTGCATCTCTTCCAAGCCGGCGGCGATCCTTAGCAGCGTGCTTTTGCCGCTGCCTGAGGGGCCAATGATGCAGAGAATTTCGCCATCGGCTAACGACAGCGAAATATCGGATAACACTTGGTGAGTGCCGAATCGGTGGCTGATGGAGGTCAGTTGAATACTCATAGGTGCGCAATACTGCCCGATTGCAGGGGCCAAGCCTATTGCAGGATTCGCCCCGGTGCTTTCGAGTTTTCTGTTGAATGGTTCGCGGGGCCGGTATAGTGGTCGGCTATGTCAAGCATCCCCTCCAAATCCATTGTCTGGCCAGTCGGCACGCTGTTGATTGCGGTTCCCGTTAGCCTGCCGATTTTGATGCTGCTCGGGGCAGCCTTGGCACCTGGCGGCGAGAGCTGGGCCCACATGCGCGACACAGTGTTTCCCATCTATCTGGCTAATACCGTCCAGTTGATGGTGCTAGTCGCCGCGCTGTCCACGGTCATCGGTGTGCTAACCGCCTGGTTGACCGTGCACTACGATTTTCCCCTGCGACAGATGTT
>JAACDS010000428.1 GCA_009936895.1 Pseudomonadota bacterium | reverse complement strand
TGGTACTGGCATGGCAGGAGCGGTAGTGGCTGAGTGCGCGGGAGCACGTCGTCGCACTGCGGCACGTGTATCTCTACGATGTCGCAAGTCATGCACCTCACAATGTAGCCTCGTTTGTCTGATGCATCAAACAGACTCGGGGCAGGCATCTGAATGTCGACCTGCTCGGCGTCGTATTCAACACCGCACCCCTCACGCAGGCACCTGTAGTAGCCTTTTTCAACATTTACTTCGAAGTGGGCATTTGCGCCGCCCAACGATGCACTGAGCGCGTCACCGAGCTGCGTAGTGTTGTTGTATATTGTGACGGCCGTCGCGTCAGCTCTTGCCTCACCAGCGTTTCCAGGTCGGTCGGAGCTCGTTGCCGCTGGGGCAACCTTCTCGCCAGCATCTGTCTCGCGAGCGTCAAACTTTTCCAATATCACATCTATTTTGGGGCTCCGTGTCCAGTCACGAATCGCTTGCGCAATTTGGATGATCGTCGGTTTGACCTTACTCCAAGCATCGCCTTCCGTGCGCTCGATCGTGAAACCTCGGAGCGCGTATAGTGCAGTGGGCAGTGCGCCTTTCAATTTCCCAGTCAATTTCAGGATTTTCTTGTACTCCTTGTTGTGCTCCGTTTTCAATGTGTCAGAGTGAGTTAGGAGCACGCGAGTGAATCCTGTAATCATCTTCCGTGCTTTGCCCAGCATCCACGCCAACCCCGCCGTCGTTGTGGGATCTTGTGCTGATTCCGTATTAGCCATGTTGTCTTGTGCGAATTTCAGTTCGTCTGTGCTCGATACGGCAGCGATGAAGATCAGCAGCAGCAGCCGCTTCAGATTCGTTGGATTCGCGTCGACCTCATCGTGAGTATCTTCCTCTTTGAGTTCTTCATTCAACGTCTTTAATTGCTCTCGCATGGCTTCCACCGTCGGCCATTCAGATTGCATGCATATACCCTGAATCGCGTCACAAAGCTTCGGAATCTCGTCGCGCAGACTCTTTTCCAGGTCGTCGAGCGAGACCCCAGCCGCCGAGCTCTGAGAGGCATCGCCGCCCCCCCGCAGGCTCACCGCTCTGCGACAGCCCAAATGGCCGTTCCGATCTCCGGAATTCAAAAGCGTCGTGTCGGGCATACGCGTCGTAATGGGCATATGCGTCGTATCGAACGCACGCGTCATTTGCGTAGCGTCGTTTGCATGCACCATTTGCGCAACTGTCTGGTCTGTATCAGAATCGTGAATGGAAGGCGTCGTATCAGGCATAGACGCCGTGGCGAGCACATGCGTCGTGTTGAGCACATGCGCCATTCGCGTAATTGTATTCGCATGTGCCACTCGCGCAACGACATTCGTATTCACCAATTGATGTCCAACAGTGCTCTCGTCAATGTGAGTGCCATTCTCGGCAATTTTGCACCCATCGGTAGCTGGCTCACTGATGTACTGCACATGCGAGCTCCCAAGAACGATTTCGTCCTCGTCGTTGCTCTCGAGTATCAGTCCATCATTTTTTTCGCAGCTCTGATTCGTAGCTGCTGTGTTAAATTGGAGCAGCTCTTCCAGATTTTCTTCGAGGGTTGGCTCGTCTGAATCCTCGGTCGTGAGACATTGGTTCAAGATTACCAACCCTATCAAAAATTTCACGCACGAACTTTTCGAGGCTGCGTTAGACGACAGCGACATAGCAGACTGAAGTTGGTCCGTAGCCGCGAGGCTTTGGTCCTTCTCTCGTCCAAATTTGTGCAATGACTGATGAAATTCCTCCGCCGTGAGGCTTTGGTCAATCATAGTCTGCTGTGCAGCATCCTCTGTCACGCTCATGCATTTTTCACGCTCGCTTCCGTCGATTTGGATCCGTGACCGTGAGGTCATTTCACCGAGTCGGTCTTCAGCCGTGAGGCTTTGGACTCCCTCTTTTGTTCCAGTGGTAATTAATTTGTGGTTTCCCGCAGCCGTGAGGCATTGGTTTTTACTTAAGTGCGTGACAGAGAGGGTGCATTGCTGCATTTCCTCATGGATCTGCTGCCGTGAGGCTGCATTTCCGGTGCTTCCGAGAGCCGTGAGGCTCCCGTCGGCTTCGGGGTCGGATTGAGTGGCGCAGACGTGAGTCTTTGCCCTATCCTGGTTGAAAGATCCTCTGCCTTGCGGCATCAGATCCTTCCTTTGGGTTGGGGATTGATCACGGATCATATTGTGCGGAGGTTCGGGTGAGCACCGCCCGGTCCCGTGCTCATCACCTGTCAGTTTGGATTCTCCACCATGTTGAACACTGACGTGGGTCATTCCTCCACTAGAGGATAGGGGAGACCACGAAGGATCAGAGTCCGCCATTTCTAGAGAGAGTTAACCACACGCCCGGGAGACCCCCTGAGACAGTCTCAGGGGACTCCCGGGATACCTTACAGTACAATACTATACTATTACACTAAGACGGGGTCACAGAGTGCGGGTAAGCCCTACAACTAAATGGGCGATCTCCACTAATACCCCACCGTCATGCCAATAAGGGACTCGGTCCCCTGAGAGTGGTTGACCACTAAACAACCCCCTCCTATGGATCACATAGTGAGCCATACTTAAGATATATCCAAGACCATGCAATTGTAGTTACCACCATATGTATCGGTGACGTCAATGCAATACCCGCCATCACGTTGTATAGATGACGCAATTCAGTATATATATAATAGGGTCGGTCCCACACTTGTTCGCCCTGCAGCTAAGCAGGCCGGCGGCTTCGACACCCCGAACGTGTCAACCCTCTTGCTAGAGTAACGTGCTGCGCTCTGCAACTACCTGCGCCTTCTATGAGTGGACGAGGCTCCGAAGAGCTAGCAAGGACTCGGCCAGATGGTACCCAGGGACATTCGACATCGAGATGAGGGTATGAAGGCGGGTCGAAGTGACCGATGTGGTATTAGCCAAGTAAACAATCAGCCGTCATTAAGCCATTTTCACCAGAACCGTAGGTGTACATGTAGCACAGATTTCATTCGCCTCGCTGCCGCTGTCGAGCTTGGCATTATGGCCGCATCTACTAGGCATCGTGCACAACAGCATCCGGTAGTACCTTTCGTGCACATCCCGTTCGCTTCAATCGCGGCTCGTACACGTTCTGGAACGCGATCGAGCTGCTCGTCGCTTGTCAATTGCAGAGCTTGGCTGACTGGCATCCACATTAGTTTATCATGCTTATCAGGTTCCATGTTGATGAAACACTCGGCGGCCTGAGCTTCAATTCGTGCCACGAAATCTCTTAATGTCCAAAATTTTCCCAACTTAGTGCCTGTGGACGACCAGCACTCCTGGAATGCATCAATGGGTAATTGCGCGCCTGTCTCTTCGTGTAATTCGCGTTGACATGCTGACATAAAACTCTCATCTGACTCGCATTTACCACCGGGAAAAAACCAACATGCTGGTTTACCTGGCGTCGCCTTTCGTAGCAGCAATAGCACATGGTCAGCGCCCCTCATTCGTGTTATGATTATGCTCTGAGCGGCTCTCATTACGCAGTGCGCCGTCGCTGCATCGTCGCCATGGTGGACGGCGTACGTAGAGTACATACTTTTGTCGGGATCATCCTCATCCTCATCCTCTACATCGTCGTGCAATTCGGTAAACGCAACATTGCGTTTTCTCAGCATTGCCCTGGCTATAGCCTCCTCAGCCATCGCCACGACCGTAGGGCTAGCGGCTTGCTTAAGCCATGTACGAGTTTCTTCGGTGGTTTCTGCATACCCTACCCATTTGATCGTTAAGTACCATCGGCCGCTGCGCTTCACTGCGGAGAGCACCGATTCCACTTCATATTCACCATCTTTATCGGCTGGTGGCCCCGCTACCTGGAGCGGCGCGAGCGGGACATCCGCTTGCACTCTGGCTTCCGGATGTGACGCACCTGGCGCTATAGCCAGTCCCGTGTGTGCATCAATATCATACATAAAGTCGTCATCATTGAATCGTGGGGGCGCTAGAAACACCTTGTGCTTGGGTTGCCACTCGCTCACGCGCGGCGCATTATCAAGCGGCTTAACCTTTACACCATACATCGTGACATCAAGCACTTCATACATATGCCGCCACGGGCTCCCATGGCCATGCCTGCGTTGAAATTTTGCAGAGTC
>JAACDS010000088.1 GCA_009936895.1 Pseudomonadota bacterium | reverse complement strand
GTGAGCTGACCGCTTTCAACCTCCCAGGCTTTCTCATCGTCCTGTACCTCAACCACACTGCCGTTGGCATAAATCCGAACTGCGCTGAGAGAGTCAAGCTGTGTAAGGTCTGCTTTGAGTTTGGTCAGAGCGCGGTTGCTCTGACGCACACTGATGGCAGCGTCTGTAAGCCCCTTCGCCGCGCGAAGAAACACAACATCTTGAAATGAAAAACGAAGATGGCCGTGACTGGTGCGCTGAGGAGAGAGCAAGTCGCGGCGCACATAGTCTCTAATACGCGCTTCCGACAGCCCCAACAAATACGCCACATGCTGCGTGCTGTATCCATTGGCACCCTCGGTGCGCTTGGTCGATGGAGATTGGAGAACTGTCATGATGTCATCGGCCTTAGGCTGCTAACCCCAGCAAAGCGGCGTACCCTGCCACTATAGCGTAGCAACCATTCTGTGCCTATGCGCGCTGCCGATTTCGCCAGCATATTCATTGTTTTGACCGAAAAGCCCACCAGAAAGTGCTGGATCATACCGCTGGAAAGTCTTGCATTGGCTCTCGCTTCGTTGTCGTATTGGGGCGTGCATTCCGGTTGCTGAACAGCGACACGGTTAGGCATAGGGAAAGATACGGACATCGATCACTGGGGCTGTTTATGACGGACATGAAACTAGGACTCTCTCTTGGCTATTGGGGCTCTACGCCACCGACGCATCACATCGGTATGGCCCAAAAAGCCGAAGCTCTGGGATACGACTCTGTCTGGACTGCAGAAGCCTACGGCAGCGATGCCATTACGCCGCTGGCGTGGATTGGCGCTCAAACCAGCACCATCCGCCTGGGCACTGGCATCTGTCAAATTTCCGCGCGGACGCCAACGGCCATGGCCATGGCAGCTCTGACCATGGATCACCTGTCTAACGGCCGCATGATTCTGGGCCTGGGTGTCTCTGGACCTCAAGTTGTTGAGGGATGGTACGGTGGCCCCTTCGCCAAGCCGCTGGCGCGCACCCGAGAGTACATTTCCATCATCAAACAGGTTCTGGCGCGAGAAGAGCCCGTCGCAAACGACGGCCCTCATTACCCACTGCCCTTCAGCGGCGAGGGCAGCTGGGGACTGGGAAAACCACTCAGATCCATTGTGCATCCCCTGCGTGCGGATCTACCCATTATGATGGGCGCAGAGGGGCCAAAGAACGTCGCCTTGGCGGCGGAAATTGCCGACGGCTGGTTACCACTTTATCATTCCCCTTTTCGCCAAGAGGTCTACTCAGCATCACTGTCCAACGCCAAGGCCGACTTTGAGGTCACTCAAGGCATCGTGGTCAACATCACGGATAATGAAGAAAAGGGCCTAATCCCAGTCAAACACATGCTCGCCCTCTACATCGGCGGCATGGGTGCAAAGGATCGAAACTTCCACAAAGAACTGATCAGCCGGTTTGGTTTCGAAGCAGAGGCTGCGGTTATTCAAGATCTGTACTTGGCAGGTAAAAAAGACGAAGCCGCCATGGCAGTGCCTGACAAACTGGCAGACGAAATCTCCTTGGTCGGATCGATCGATAAAATTCGTGACCGTCTGCAGGCTTGGGATGAAACGCCGGTTACATCGCTCAACGTCTCCGCTCGGAGTCCAGGCGAACTGGAAACATTGGCCGAGCTGGTGCTGAACCGGTAAGCCACGTCGCTTG
Source organism: Pseudomonadota bacterium (assembly GCA_009936895.1). Classification (GTDB taxonomy): domain Bacteria; phylum Pseudomonadota; class Gammaproteobacteria; order Pseudomonadales; family Azotimanducaceae; genus UBA4421. The sequence continues at coordinate 3,624 of JAACDS010000088.1, read as the reverse complement.
CCTTGCGCACTAAGCGGCAGTCTTTGCGTTTTCTTTGGCTTCTCTTTCTGCTCTTTTGGCCGCCTTGCGGGCCGCTTTGTCGGCCTTAAGCTGAGCGACTTTCGCAGCTTTATCCGCGGCTATCCGCTCCTCTACTACCGAACGCTCGATGTCATTTATCGCGATAAAAGAGGGAATAGAACAGCGCGGACCAGGCACCAACCGATTGACGCCCCAATTCTCCAGTGCACGAATGCCGTCAAGCCGGCAGAGGCGGCCACCGGTAATTTCGTAACTGATGGGCGTATTGCGCCGCAGCCCAAAACACTGGCGATTCAAGCGCACCAGATAGTTGCGATCGCGTCCCAGATCAAAAATCAACGTCCGACCGTCCAGCACGTCGACGCTACGAATACGGCGACTTGGCAAGCATTGCTCCCCTTGCATCTCAGGTGCATTCGCGTCGCCAGCTAAGATCGTGCTAATCCGCTGTTGGGCAACGACTACTGCCTCTTGGTCCGATGGCAGCGCGTCATTCGCTACATCCGCGCGGCTTGCCGCAGCGCCCGACAACAAGACCGCCAGCACCAACATTTTGCAACCACATACCAAACCGGCGATCTTTGTTTTCGTCATAGAGAGCGTTTTCAACATATCTCATTCCTGTTGCTTCGCGATTCTGTGATCCTACCCCTCCACTATTCCCTGCGCTACCGTGGGATCAGGGCGTCTAATGCTGTGCTGGATTCGTTCACTTTTAAGGTGAAGAGTTCGTCGGCTCGAGTCACGCCTTGATTCAAGGCAGCAATCGGAACCCTCTTGGCATGCGCTTGACGAACAAAACGAAAACTGGAAAACACCATCAAGGAAGAACCACCCACCAGCACCCCGTCCGCAGAATCCACTTGGCACCTGACGTGATCCACCACGTCGCGGTCAACGCTGTCACCAAAAAAGACCACATGGGGCTTCAATATCCCGCCGCAATGGTCGCAGCTGGGCACCTCAATCGCGGAAAAATCCGTCACTACATCGGCGTCTCCGTCAGGTGCAGGGCTAAAGGATTGCGATTGCAGCTGGGGGTTTTGGGCTTCCAACCACTCTTGAACGACATCGCGACCCACTAAGGTCCGGCAGTCAATACAGATCACTTGATCGAGTCTACCGTGCAAATCCACAACGTTTTGATGTCCGGCCTGCTGGTGCAGTCGATCGACGTTTTGCGTGACCAAGCCGCACAACTGATCCGCCTGTTCCATCCGCACCAGCGCATCATGGGCGCTGTTGGGTTGCGCTGACAAAAAAGAAGGATAGCCCAGCTGACTTCGCGCCCAGTAGCGCTGCCGCCAAGCACGGCTGGCCAGAAAATCCTGGTGGGTTACCGGCTGTGGCCGCTTCCAATTCCCGGCCTGGTCTCGGTAGTCACCAATACCCGATACCGTGCTGATGCCGGCTCCGGTGATGACCAGCAAGTTCTCACGCTGTTGAATAAACGTCTTGAGGGCAGCGAGTTTCGATTGAGAGTTTCCAGTATTCATTGCAATCTAGCGTAGCGCATTCTTTGGGAGCGGTAGCGTATTCCGTTTAGGTGTTCGCTACACTCGTTACCTCAGAACGGACAATTTAAGTCATACAAAAAGTAGGGAGAGGACATGATCAAACTATATGGATTGCGAATGAGCAATTATTACAGTCTCGTCAAGGCTGTAATGATCGAGAAAGGGCTGGAGTTTGAAGAGGTGAAGGCACCGCCCACCCAGAAAGAAGACAATCTGGCACGCAGCCCAATGGGGAAGATGCCTTCCATTGAGGTAAACGGCGAATACATTTCTGAGTCACTTGCCATCGTCAGCTATCTCGAGCGAATTCAGCCGGAGCCAGCACTACTACCCGCCGACCCAGTTGCCGCCGCGAAGGCCTTGGAGCTCGCTCTGCATATCAAGCTCGACGTTGAACTCGCCGCTCGCCGACTGCTGCCCGCCGCTATGTTTGGTGGCACAGCAAGTGACGAGCTGATCGAAACCACCCGCCAGGAAGTTACCCGTGGGATGCAAGCGGTTTCCCAGCTCATGGTCTGCAAGCCTTATGCCGCTGGCGCAACCTTTGGCATCGCAGATCTCTACACCTACTACAGCATGGGGTTGGCGTCGGCTATATCGCAGAAAATGTTCGACGCTGACTTGCTTGCCGACTACCCACAAATCAGTGAGCTGATGACGATGCTGGCATCGCACCCAAGCATTGCTCAGGTGACTGAGGAAGCTGCGGCCAAGTAGACTTTCTGCCAACAGCGCAGTGGTCACACTGCGCTTTGCTGGCCTCCTGGGGGACACAGGCTACAGGCTACAGGGGCACGCACAAACAGGATCACGTTCATGTCATTCGTCAAAAATCCAGCAGCAACGTTCTTCGTGACCTCAGCCTTGATCCTTGGATCATTAGGAGCGACCGCAGGTGAAATACCGTCTGCAACCCCAGAATCTGTCGGTATGTCCTCGGAGCGGCTGGCGAGAATCGAACCAGCCATGCAACGCTACATTGATGAGTCTTTGACGCCGGGTGTTGTAACCGCAATTGTCCGTAAGGGTAAGCTCGTCCACTTTTCGGCCTTGGGAGATATGGACGTCGGCGCAGGCAAGGCCATGCGGGACGATACAATCTTTCGCATTGCTTCCATGACCAAACCCATCACGTCGACGGCTCTGATGATGCTGTGGGAGCAAGGCCATTTTCAGTTACGAGACCCGGTAGCTAAATTCATTCCAGAATTCGCTGACGTGAAAGTGAAAATCCCAAGCCGCGCCGACCCAACAACAGACACATTGGAACTACTGCAGCGCCCTATCCAGATTCGAGACATGTTGACTCATACCGCAGGCCTCGCGAACGCCTACATCGGCGACGTCGAGACCTATCGCCAAACATTTCGCGTACCACCAAGAGACAACGCAGAGTTGGTCGCCAAGCTCGCCGGACTGCCCCTGAACTATCAACCCGGAACCCAATGGCAGTATTCGGCGGCTACCGACGTAGTCGGCAGATTGGTCGAGGTTATCTCTGGTCAGTCATTGGACGCGTTCTTGAAAGAACAAATTTTCAATCCGCTGGACATGACGGACACCCACTTCTATCTCGAATCTGAGCACGCACCGCGATTGGCGGCCCAATATCGTCCTGGTACGGACAAAAAAATCGAATTGCAGGATCCCGGCAGCGCAGAAAGTCAGTGGATCAAAGGACCTAAAACCCTTTTCCGCGGAGCTGGGGGTTTAGTGTCTACCGCCAGAGATTATCTGCGTTTTCAGTTGGCCATGATCAATGGCGGCAACTTGGATGGGGCCCGGTTATTGGCACCCTCGACCGTCTCCTTGATGCTGGAAAATCACACCGCCGACTTAGATCTTTGGCTGCCCGGGCCCGGCATGGGGTTTGGCCTCGGTTACGGAGTCGTCGTTGATCGCGGCGCCGCAGCGACCCCGTTATCCACCGGCGCTGCGTATTGGGGCGGTGCTTACTGCACGCTGTCTTGGTTGGATCCGGAGCAAGAGCTTGTCGCTGTCATGATGACTCAGGTGAGGCCTTACTCGCACATCAACATTCGTCAAGATTTTCAGGTGCTGACCTATCAAGCCATCGTCGAGTAGC
>JAACDS010000087.1 GCA_009936895.1 Pseudomonadota bacterium | reverse complement strand
GCGGACTATCTTGGGGTGTCGGTGGAAGTGTTGGGCGATAAACCCAAAAACCTCGGCAACTGGCTTTGGGACTTTGACGCCCGTGAACTCGCGGAAGAAGAAAAAACCGACGAAAGCCCGCATGCGCGAGTGAGTCGGCGGGGTTTTTCTGGCGCGTTGTACAAGACCGATGCCTTCATGCGTACCCAGCCTTACGGCACGGTGCCAGCGGCGTTTAGCCCTAACGGCGAGGTGGGTGTATTTGAATCCAACAGTATCTTGCGCGCGGTTGCCCGATCGGCACCGGATGGCAAGGGCCTGTATGGCATAAACCCAATGGAAGCATCGCGCGTCGACAGCTTCTTGGATGCGACACTGGTGTTTGGACGAGAAGCACAGGTGTATCTGCTGGGCATCGATGGTATCTCCCAAGAATTGCATGCCCGAATGGCGAGCGCGTTTGAGTTTTATTTGGACGGTATCGAGCGTTCTTTGGAACACTCTGCCTTCATCGCTGGCGATCAAGTCACCATTGCCGATATCGCCTTTGCTTGCGATGTAAGTCAATTTTTGCGCGAACGTCTCATGGGCTCGGGGCTCGAAGCGGCGTCACTGCCAGTGATCAGCGAAAACGCCGAGGCCACGTTTCCTCGCGCGTTTGCGCATCTGTCGACATTGATTGAAGAACCCGTCTTTAAGCGTTATCTCGGTGAATACACCGAACACTTTAGGGTCTTGCCATTGGCCTGATCGAGAAGGGGTGAATGCCAAAATTTGAGGGGCAGATACCGACAATTAATCCAAGGCCGGTAAAGAGCGGTATTACGCCTTATGCAGGGAGTGTCGGGAGATGCGCTGCAATTTCCTCTCGAGTTGGCAAGGCGGTTTGGGCGCCGGTTTTTAAACAGGCCAGCGAACCCGCCACGCAGCCCCACCGCAGCGCAGTGCTGAAAGGCTCGCCCGCATCCAGCGCTGCGGCGAAAGCGCCGCAAAACGCATCACCCGCACCAACCGTATCGATGGGGCTCACGGGTAAGGCAGGTACGGCGATTTGCTCACCATGGTGGTCGGCCAAACATCCCTTCGCCCCCAGCGTGAGAACAACGGAATTTCCGGTCTGCTGCGCTACGTTGCTTAACAGTGATGCGGTGTCGCCGCTTTTGGGCAAGCCCAAATGCAGGCCTAACTGGACTAACTCAATCTCGTTAATGACGAGAACGGTTACTTGCCGCAACAGTTCAATCTCGACGGATTGCATGGGGGCCAGATTCCAGATGATCTTGGCCGAAATCTCATTGGCGTGGTCGATCGCCTGCGCCATTTCGCCGACGGGTATTTCCATCTGTAGCAACAGTAGGCCGACTTTCTCTAGGCCGGTGCGTGCCAATTGGGCGTGAGAGGCATCTGCGTTTGCCCCTGCAAAAACGACGATGGCATTTTCGCCGTCGCGATCCACGTTGATTGACGCGGTTCCTGTGGGCTGCTCGCTTAACGCCACCGCCTCAGTGTTCACGCCGTCGGCCAGCAGGCCCGCTATGGCGATATGTCCCAACCCATCGTCCCCAACCGCGCCTGCCATATGTACGGTTGCCCCGGCTCTCGCCGCTGCGAGTGCCTGGTTGCCTCCCTTTCCACCGGGTAAAACGACCATGTTGGTTGCCAAAAGGGTTTCACCCGGAGCCGGTAGGTCAGGCACTTGAAAGACGTAATCCACGTTGAGAGAACCGAATACGGTGATCATGGGGTGCCTCTTATCATCGGTCTAAAGACCTTGCGTTAATCCTAGGGTCTGCTAAGAATTCTTGCTCTCAGTGTACTACCTAGGAGCGGTGAATGACGTTACCAGAGGATTATGCCGAACGCGTGTATGCCGGTGTCTTAGGCAAAACCATTGGCGTGTATTTAGGGCGGCCCTTTGAAGGGTGGACCTATGACCGCATTCAATCGCGGCTAGGGGACATTGAGTATTACGTGCACGACAAAGTAGGCGTGCCCTTGCTCGTCACCGATGACGATATCGCAGGCACATTCACGTTTTTGCGGACGCTGATGGACAACGGCTTCGATCCAGAGCTGTCTGCCGAGGCCATAGGGGATGGCTGGCTCAATTATTTGATCGAGGGAAAAACCGTGCTGTGGTGGGGCGGTCTGGGCAATTCCACCGAGCATACGGCCTATTTGCGCCTGAAAAACGGCGTGAAAGCGCCAGTCAGTGGTTCTGCAGCATTGAATTCCCAGGTGGTATCCGAGCAGATCGGAGCGCAAATTTTCATTGATGGCTGGGCCATGGTGTCGCCAGGTGATTCTGATCAAGCGGCAAGGCTCGCCAAGCGCGCAGCCATGGTGAGTCACGATGGCGAGGCGGTGCATGGCGCGGTGGCTTTGGCGGTTATGGAAGCCATGGCCTTTGTAGAGCGTGATACGAATCGTTTGCTGGACAAAGCATTGGAATACATCCCTGCTAATTCGGTGATCGCCGGCATGATCACAGATATCCGAGGATGGCATCAGCGCGAACCCGATTGGCGTGTGGCTCGGGAAATGCTATCAGACCAATACGGTTACGATACGTATGGCGGTAATTGCCACATCGTGCCGAACCACGGCTTAATCGTTCTTGCGCTGCTGTACGGTAACGATGACTTCTCCGATACTCTGAAAATCATTAATACCTGCGGCTGGGACACCGACTGCAACTCGGGAAACCTAGCTTGTCTGATGGGGATTAAGGAAGGCCTTGCCGGTATTGATGCGGGGCTGTCGCGAGGCTTGGATTGGCGCGGGCCGATTGCCGATCGTATCTATGTGCCAACGGCAGACCCGAGTTGGGGCATTTCCGATTGCGTTCTGGAGACCCAACAAATTGTCAATGCGGCGTTGGCCTTGCACGGCGACAAGGCGTGGCTTCCGAAAAGCGGAGCGCAGTTCCATTTCGAAATGCCCGGCAGCTTGCAGGGTTTCACCGTCACCGACGGCGCTGGTGCTATAACGAATCAGCTTGGGGTGAGTCAGGCAGGACAGCACGCCCTGCGGCTACAGGGGCACGGATTGGCTCGATTCGGCACGCCCACGTTTGCCCCAAGTGCAGACTTTGCGGAGTGGACGGAACAGTCATGGAATCCCTATCCGTTGATTGCCTCACCGAGGGTGTACCCCGGCCAAAGACTCAATGCCTCACTCTTGCAAGGTGGCGGTGCCAGCGTCCGTCTCTATGTCGCTTATTACGATGCCAATGACGATGTGCAGCGGGTGTATTCTATGGCGCAGTCGGTGAGCGAGCATGCCGATCTGTCTTTTTTGGTTCCTGAAGAGGCCTTCCCGGCGTTCGAGGTCGGCGTGGAAACGGCAGGGACGGTCTATTTAGACTGTTTGGGCTGGTCGGGCGAGCCGCGTTATACGAGCACGCGGCCATTAGGTCGTCGTCGCGGCGGTTCGATGTGGCGTCGCTCTTGGGTGAATGGCGTGGACGATTTCATGGCGATGCCTTGGGTAGAACCGTTTCGTCTGATTCAAAACGCTGGTCGAGGTTTGCTGATTCAGGGTAATCGTGATTGGCGTGATATCGTCGTTAGCGCGGACGTAAGGTGTCACTTAGGGATTTGCGCTGGCTTGGCGGTTCGTGTTCAGGGGATGCGCCGTTACTACTCGCTGATTCTGCATCGCTCGGGTGAGGTTCAAATCACGAAAGTCATTGGCGAAGAAACGGTGTTAGCGCGAGCCCCCTTTGAGTGGGAGCTGGGGCAAACCTATCAGCTTCAATTGTGCGTACGCGGCAGCGACCTCATCGCCAGTGTCGACGGTTTAGAAGTGCTTGCCGCATGCGATAAGACTCTTACCTGCGGGGGCATGGCTCTCGTGATTGAAGAAGGCAGAACAGCGACTCAACAGAGCGTGGTGGCACCGGCGTAACGGCTGGTATCTTATCCACGGGAAGCAACAAATCAGGACGAGAAACCATGACTGAAGCTACGACGGTTCCAAGAAATTTGGATGAGAGGTCCAACGCGGAAATCAAAGCCCGCTGGGCGATCGATTCGAGTATCCAGCCCGAGGAACGCCCCCTTGCCGAGCTTGATCCCGGTAACGGCGACTGGTTTGAGCAGAACAAGGAACTGCGCGTGTTTGAACGTCTGCGACAGCAGTCCCCGGTGCATTTGACCGAAGAGAGTCAATTTGGGCCCTACTGGTCGATTACCCGCTTCGACGATGTGAAGTACGTGGACACAAACCAGCAGCTGTTTTCCTCAGATATTATGAATGGTGGTATCCGTCTTGGCGGGCGT